>JBDTFK010000029.1:0-7705 GCA_039937995.1 Vulcanimicrobiaceae bacterium
TCTGCGATGCGAGAATGTATTCGGCGAGCGCAAGATACGGTATCGCTTCGGGTGACTCGGCAATAGCGTTCCATATTACGTCGTATTCCGGAAGGCGGTCGCGCTGCAACCCTTCGAGATCGATCAAGTAGAGTTTGTGCACGCTCGTCGTCGTCCGGTCGAAGAGGAAATCGACGGGAATATTCGCTTGCCAGTCTCCCGGCGCGCACAGAATGAGGACGCTTCTTTGCTCGCGCGCGGCAAGGTGCGAAAACAGCCGGGTCCCATCGAGCGCTTCGCGCTGATGTTCGAGCGCCGCTTCGCGCTCGCCGGTTATCTGCAAGAATTCGTAGAGGGCTAGGTGCGACGCAACGGATTTCGGATCGAGAATCAGCGCACGCTTGTGCGCGGCAATCGCCTGCGGCGTGTCACCGGACTCATATAGCGCCTGAGCCAGGTTTTGATGGAGCGCCACCTCCGCCGGAAAACGCTCGATACCCTCGCGAAAGACGACGATCGCCTCGCTCAAACGCCCCTGGGCACGCAAGCCGATCCCGAGCTCGTTCACCCCAACCGAATCCTTCACCATGCACAAATGGGTTCTCGCGTGCCGCATCAAAAACCGCTCGATACAGGCTTATGAAGATCCCGTTCCCGAAAAAAAACGTCCCGCGCGATATCGCTCTGCGCGAACTCGCGATCCTCGAGGAAACCTATCCGCACGCGGTGACGGCGCTCGCATACTCGAACGCGTTCGAGCTTTTGATTGCCGTCATACTTTCGGCTCAATGCACCGACGCGCGCGTGAACCTAACCACCCCCGTGCTCTTTAAGAAGTACCCGTCGTCCCAAAAGCTCGCGCTGGCAAAACAAGACGACGTCGAGCGAATCATTAAATCGTGCGGTTTCTTTCGCATGAAGACGCAAAATATTATTAAAGCGTCCAAAGCGCTCGTGGAAGTTCACGCGGGCGAAGTTCCCCGCGAACGCCAAGCGCTCGAAGCGTTGCCGGGCGTCGGAAGAAAGACCGCAAATGTCGTCATGTCGGTCGCGTTCCAAGAGGCGGCGTTTGCGGTCGATACGCATGTTTTTCGCGTCTCGCACCGGCTCGGGATTTCGCTTGGAACAACTCCGCGCGCGGTAGAAGAAGACGTAACCGCGTTAGTCCCGGAGCAGAAGTGGCGCTTCGCTCATCATTGGTTGATCCTGCACGGCCGCGAAATTTGCAAAGCACCGACGCCGCTCTGCTACAAATGCCCCGTCGCCGGTATCTGCCCGACGCCGCCGATCATCGCAAAGATGAATGCGGCACTTAAAGTTGGAGCGGGCCCGACGCGCCGAGATGCGGGGGCCGCGGCAACTCCGCGTCTTCGCAAATCCGCTTCAAAAGCGAAGAAGCGGTAAGACGTACGCCGTACTCGGCATCGGAAGATATCTTGGAAATGTTGATCAGCGACGGCACGGCCGATGCCAAGTCGAATTGATATTCGCCGTCAAGCTCCAGCCCGCTTATTGCGACGAGCTGCGCGACCTCGTCTAAATTGAGGGCGACCCGTTTGTCTCCGAAACGCAGTCGCAAACGCAACGGGCGTTCCAGCCGCACGAGCTTTACGTTTTGCGGAGCGAGGATTGCGTTTATCTTCTTGCATCCGCCGGAGAGCTGCCGCGCAAAAAGTTGCAACGACTCTTCGGCATCTTCCGGAGCTTTATGCGGAACGCCGCCCGCCGCGTCGTCGGCGACCGATCCTAGTTCGCGACGCGCACGGATGCGCGTAGCGGCTTCGACAATGGGATTTTGTGCGGTGAATTCCGGCTTCATAGGGTCCGACATGGCGTCCCAAATACTTCGCCGGGAAGAGGACGCGCCCCGCTTAGTTGTGTTTTAGCGGATCGCTCATCTCCATTACGACCATCCAAGCATACTTCCGTAGCGGCGGTAGCGCTTTAAAGATTGCGCGATCCAACGCATTTGCGGCGCTCACGGCATGGCGGCCTCCCGGGCGCCTAGCAAAAGGCACCGTTACCAGCGTCGTCAGATAGTAGTACCGGATGTCGACGGTAGCAAAAAAACGTCGTGCCAGCGTCAAGTCGCGCATGAGCAGCGGATGCTCGTCAGGCGTGCGAATTTTCGGAGTCAAGCGCCGGTAAAGGTTGATAAACGGATTGTAGCCGAGCGGTTCGAGAAACATCGCGCGTCCGTCGCGCGCCAGCGTTCGAGCCAGTTCGGCGTAGGCTCGATTCAAATCGAGGTGATGGAGAATGCCGACTCCGCAGATAAGATCAAAACGGTCGTCGGGGAATTGCAGCACTTCGGCGTCCATGGCGTGAAAATCGACATTTGAAATTCCCCGGCTCCGGGCATGCCTTTCGCCGATCGAAATCCCGACGTCGGAAATGTCAATGCCGGTTACGGCGGCCGCGTGTTCGGCAAGTTCCAGCGCGTGCATCCCGGAGCCGCAGCCGAATTCGAGCACGTGCTTTCCCGCGGCGAGTGCGTGTAAACGCGCGTTAAAATAACCGTGTGATTCACCCGTAATCGCATAAATGCCGTCCACTCCGCGCGATCCCTCGTCAATCTTGAAACGTTCGTCCTGCAGTGCTTTCTCGCGTGTTTTTCTAATTTCCAGCATGCTCGTATTTCCTTTTCGTTACGGTGCCCAAGCGTTGAGTCTCCCGCTTATGTCGCCGGTGTAGAGATGGCCGTTGATAACGATCGGCCCGACGATGCCGTTGCCGTTTAGGGGCGAGGTCCATAGTTGTGCGCCCGATGCCGCATCGAACGCAAAAGTTGTCGACGTCACAAAGTCGCTCACATAGAGCACGCCGTTCGCAATGGTAATCGGCGAGCGCGGCGTGTCGTTACCCGTGAGAACGGCGCCGTCGGCGCCGAAGGCCGCATTCCACACGGGCGTTGGATTTAACGTGCAATCGGATTGCACGCTAAACGCGCCCGCTCCCGGCCGGTAAATGCCGAAAGTAGCCGGAAGGCCGAGGTAAACGTAATTTGTTACAGGATCGTACGCGGGTATGCCGATGAAATCGCCGTTGCCGGTTGCAATCGACATAGCTATCGTTTGCATGGGCCCGGCGTTGATGTTCGTTCTATTGAACAGAACGAAAAGGCCGGATTTGTTCACGGCGGCAAGCAACGGCGGGCAGCCGGGTGGTTGAAACAACAATGGCGTTGCGCCGTAGTCCGAATCGCTAGAGGGAGGAAGCGTCGCATAACTGTGTGCGACTACGGTGCGCACGTCCGGGGTAAGCGCTACGATTTGCTCGGCATAGTACGCGCTCTGGTTACTGCCGTCGGCGTTTCCCGTCGCAATGTAGACGTCGTTCGTAGCCGGGTCGACCGACGCTCCGCCGAATCCCCAAATGCCGCCGCCGCTCTTCCCTTGGGTTGGGAAAAACGTCCCCATTTTACGGGCGCTCGAGCCATTTATTGCGGTGATCCGTCCGTACCAGGGCGAAATGTCGCACGTGGACGACGTTTCGACGTAGAGGATGCCGTTCGCCGGATTGAAGGTCAAGCCGGAATAGATGAAGTTGTGATTGGCCGGCGTTGCGATTTGGACCGGCCAACCCGCCGCTTCGGCGCCCGTCGAAAGGTCGAGTGCGTGTACGCGAGCTCGACCGTCCGCGAAATAGATCCGATTCGTCGAGCGGTCTATTACGGGCGTACCGTTCGCGCCGAACTCGCCGTTGTCGCTGCCGCACACGTAGGTAACGAATCCCAGTTGCCGCGACCAAATCTTCGTCCTGGTGTCGGCATTGAATGCGATCGCGACGCCGCTCCCGCTTCCGGCATAAATAACGTTGGTCGCGTGCGCGTTTACGATTACCGAGCTAGCTAGAACGGGTTCTCCGATTTCGCCGCCCGGCACGATTGCGCTCTGCGCCCAATAGGATTTTATTGAAGATATATTCGATGTCCCGATCGTGTGCTCGTTCGGATTGTAGCCCGTGCGTTGCAAATCGTAGCCCATCGTCGTCCAATCGGACCCGGGTGAATTCGACGGCACGGGTGTTGGGGTTGGAGGCGGAGTTATGCCGCCGCTCGTACCCGCGATGTAGTGATTGAGAATTTGCTGCGCGGTTAGCGCCTTCCCCGCATAGACGGCGACTTCGTCGATCGTCCCGGCAAATGCCGGATCGCCGAGCGAAGCGTCGTCGCCGATTGCGAAACCCAATCCCGGGACGTAGCCGGAAAGCGTTCCGGATTTCGTCACGCTCGCGACGTTAACGCCGTTGACGTACAAGATTCCGGTCGTGCCGTCAAATGTCGAAACGACGTGATACGTCGTATTCGTCCGCAATGCTGTGGGCGAAGGTACTTCGAGCACGCCGCCGCTCGTGTAGAATTGTGCAACGAGCGTTCCACCGCTCCGGAAAAACAGATCGTACGGTGCATACGAGCTGTCGCTCCCATATCCGGCGGCGACCGCAAATGTCGCCGGAACGTTCGCGAACTGCAACCACGCTTCAAGCGAGACGGCCGAAGCGGGTTGCAACATCGTGGCTTGCGGCGTTCGCACCGTGCCGGCCGCTGTAGCAACCCCTGGGAATGCCATAGCTGCGTCGCTGCTCGAGAGTAAAAGACCGGCCGAATTCGTGACGACCGACAGGCCGACGGCACCGTTGATGCCGTTCCCGCTCAGATCGAACGCGGTCGAGCCCGTATCGTCGAGCCGGTAATAGGCACTCGGGGCATCGGCGAGGACGATCGTTGAATAGTCATCTGCATTCGACGAGCGCAGCGAGCGGTGAACCCCCGGGGGCGAGAACTCCGAGTGGCCGCCTCCGCCGCACCCGGCGAGAGCGAGGAGCGAAGCGACGGTCACGAGCGTCCCTAAAGAGACGGTCCGCATAATAGCAATAGCATATGACACGGCGGGAGCGGATGGTCAGGGCACTACGTCGCAGGCGATGGGCCGTCCGCCCCGAGAGTAGCCAAACGGCGCAGTCTTTTGACTACGCCGTTTTGCGGATCGGAATAATGAAAACGGTTTACGGCTTCTTGGTCGCCTTCGGCGCGGGCTTCGTGGCCTTGGCCGATTTGCTCGACTTGGTCGACTTGGTCGGCTTCGTCGTCTTGGATGCCTTAGGAGCCTTTGCGGTCTTGGCTACGGCCTTTTTGTCGGCCATCTTCACGATCGCGGGCTTTTTGGTGGCTTTCGGGGCGGGCTTGACCGCCTTGGCCGACTTCATGGACTTCGTCGACTTGGTCGACTTGGTCGATTTTGTGGTCGTCTTAACCGCGGTCTTGGCGGCCGGAGTTGCCTTGACGGTACCGGCGGCCATCGCCGGAGCGGTCAAAAGGAACGCGGCGGCAATGAGTGATGCAATCATCTTCATGCGTATTCACCTCCATTTCAGAGCAAACATAAATCGCGTGCGGGAAAACCCCACGCCGCGAAACGCTACGTCACATAGAACGCAACGCCGGCGCGAAAAGTTCGCTCCGTCGTCCGGGGCACCTTTGGAGCGGCTTCTCGCTA
Source organism: Vulcanimicrobiaceae bacterium (assembly GCA_039937995.1). Classification (GTDB taxonomy): domain Bacteria; phylum Vulcanimicrobiota; class Vulcanimicrobiia; order Vulcanimicrobiales; family Vulcanimicrobiaceae; genus JALYTY01. The sequence continues at coordinate 5,478 of JBDTFK010000029.1, forward strand.
TTTCCCCTTGCCCACAAGGGCCCGCGAAATGACCAGCCGCTGGATCTGCTGCGTGCCTTCGTAAATTTGCGTAATCTTTGCATCTCGCATCATGCGCTCGACCGGGTATTCGCTCGAATACCCAAACCCGCCGAGTACCTGTACCGCATCGGTCGAGACCGACATCGCAACGTCGCCGCATTTCAGTTTTGCCATCGATGCCCAGAGCGAGACGTCCGGTGCGCCTACATCGCATTTGCGGGCCGATTCGTAGAGCAGCAACCGCGCGGCTTCGACTTCCGTCTTCATATCGGCGAGCATAAAGCCGACGCCCTGATGTTGGCCGATCGGTTTTCCGAAAGCGATGCGTTCTTTGGCGTAGTTGACCGCGTAGTCGAGAGCACCGGCGGCAATGCCGAGCGCTTGCGCGGCAATCCCCGGGCGCGATTTATCGAGCACTTTCATGGCAATTTTGAAGCCTTCGCCCTCTTCACCGATGCGATTTGCAACCGGCACGAGGCAGTTGTCGAAAGCGAGTTCGACCGTCGGGGAGCCGCGAATGCCCATTTTCTTTTCTTTTTTCCCAACGCTGAATCCGGGCGTACCCGCTTCGACGACGAACGCGCTGACGCCGCGCGATCCGGCGCTGGGATCCGTGACGGCAAAAACGCAAACAACGTCGGCGACGCTACCGTTGGTGATCCAAATTTTTTGCCCGCTCAGCGCGTAGTTCTCGCCCCGGCGTTCGGCTCGCGTGCGCATCGAACCGAGCGCGTCGGAACCGCTTGACGCTTCCGTCAACGCGTATGCCGCGATTTTTTTCCCCGCGGCGATGTCGGGAAGAAAGCGTTTTTTCTGCTCTTCGCTGCCGCCGATGAGGATCGGCAGCATGCCGAGTTCTTGCACGGCAACGATCAAAGAACTTGAAGCGCACGCTTTTGCGATCTCTTCGACGACCTTAACGTAGGTTACAAACGTACCGCCGAGACCGCCGTATTCCGCCGGAATCGGAATGCCCATAAGATCGTTCTGCGCAAATAGGTCTTTGATGTCGAACGGAAATTCGCCGCTCTCGTCGATTTCGGCCGCGCGTGGTGCGACTTTTTCCGCTACAAGTTCGCGTACCATCGCGACGATCATCGCCTCTTCGTCGGATTCATCTGTGCGCAGTGGTGCAATGTTCATGATTTTTTTCGTCACCTCGAGATTTGGAGTGTGCTTTCTTCCACATGGGAGGGAGCCGTTCCGTTCCCCGGCGCAATAGCCGGGCATGAACAAAGTTTTCGGGACGTGTGCCGAGGCGGTCGCCGATGTAGCCGGCGGTTCGTCGCTCGCGGTCGGCGGTTTCGGTTTGAACGGGATCCCGCACAACTTGATCGGCGCGCTCCTCGCGCAGGGCGCGTCGAGCCTTATCACGGTTTCGAATAATTGCGGGATCGATGGATGGGGCCTGGGCGTACTGCTCGATCAAAAGCGCATCGCGCGCACGACCGCCTCTTATGTCGGCGAGAACAAAGAGTTCGAGCGTCAGTATTTGACCGGCCAACTCGAGGTCGAACTCGTGCCGCAGGGAACGCTTGCGGAACGCTTGCGCGCGGGGGGATGCGGCATTCCGGCATTTTATACGCCGGCCGGTGTCGGAACGCTCGTTGCCGATGGTGGGTTGCCGTGGAAGCACACCCCGGACGGGGGAGTGGCCATCGCATCACCTAAGAAAGAAACCCGCTCGTTTCACGGCCGTGACTATGTCTTGGAAACTGGAATCGTTTGTGATTTTGCGCTCGTGCGCGCTTCGATTGCCGACACGGCGGGAAATTTGATATTCCACAAAGCGACGCGCAACTTCAATCCGCTTTGCGCGATGGCCGGAGAGATTACGATCGTCGAAGCCGAAGAAATCGTCGAAGCCGGTGCGATCGATCCCGAGCGTGTGCACCTGCCCGGCATCTTCGTGCAGCGCATCGTGCAAGTCGGTGATTCCGGCAAGCGAATCGAACGCGTCACCACGAGAAAGCGAGGGGCGTAACCCATGGCGTTAACGCGCACGCAACTTGCGGCCCGGGTCGCACAAGAATTAAACGACGGAGCATACGTCAACCTCGGCATCGGCCTGCCGACGTTGATTCCGAATTACGTGCCGAGGGGAACCACCGTCACGTTGCAGAGCGAAAACGGCATCCTGGGCATGGGCCCGTATCCCTACGAGGGAGAAGAAGACCCCGATCTCATCAACGCCGGAAAAGAAACCG
>JBDTFK010000030.1:0-7010 GCA_039937995.1 Vulcanimicrobiaceae bacterium
AGCCGGCGGCTTTTCGCGCGCCCGCCTCCGAGCCTGATGCATCGCTCTCAAGCCCTGCATCACTAATCTTTCAGCCTCGGAGACCCCATGCATCGAGTTTTCGCAGCGGCGCTCGCCGCCTTATTCCTTTGGGTTGCGCTGCCCGCGCTAGCCGATACGAGCGGTACCGTTCGCGGTATCGTTACGTTTAACAAAGCGCCGCGCGACAAAGCGACGGTCACCCTTGAAGGCGAAGGCTCCCGCGCCACGGCCACCACCGGCACGGATGGGACGTTTAGCTTTCCCCAGATTCCATTCGGCCACTATCACGTCACGGTCCACTCGCTCGGAACGGCGGATCGCACGATCGACATCGACGTCAGCAGCGACTCCGTCACGCGGGTCGACATCGCGCTGGATCAGCTCCAACAAATCGCAAATACGCGGGTGACGGCGCACGCCGGCGTTGGCGGAACACCCGTCTCCGTAAACTACATCTCGAAAGCCCAAATTCAGACTTCGCCGAATCGTGACAGTCTCAACCGGCTCATCGAAACGGTACCGGGCATCGTGCGCTTTTCGTATAGCGAACCGGTCGCGCACGGATTCCACGGGCTCACCTATGAAGTTGACGGGGCGCCGCTTCCGCAGTCCACTACGTCGAACTTCGCCGAGATTATCGATCCGAAATCCATCGATTCGCTCGAAATCCTCACCGGAGCCATGCCCGCTGAATACGGCGGCAGCCGTCAGGGAGCCGTCGTCAACATCGTGAGCAGCCGCCTCTCGGACGTTACGCCGGGCAACTATGGACATTTCAGCTTCGGTGGCGGAAATTACGCGTCGTCGGTCGGCAGCATGAACGATCTTGCGCGATTCGGAAAAACCGAAGTTTCGCTAAATCTCAACAGCCAGCGCACCGATCGCGGCATCGACGCGCCGACGTTTTCGGCCATCCACGACGCCTCGTCGCAAAGCGATGGGCTCTTGCGGGTAGTCACGCAGCTCGACAAACAATCGACGCTCGCGTTCGATTTTTCGAATCAGTTCGCGCAATTCCAAATTCCCATCAATACCGATCCCAATAATCCGAACGATCCCATTTTCAGCCCGTCGGCAACCGACGACGTGCAACGCGAGTACGATCGCTTCGCGAACATAAATTACACGCGCAGTTCGAAGGATGGGTACGGGGTATTCCAGTTCATTCCGTGGGCTCGCTACACGCGAGTCGCCTATGACGGCGATCTTGCAAACGACGTGCTCTCACTCGCGCCCAACGGCAATACTGACCCAGGCGCGCCCGCGCTCGCACCGCAGGTTGGTTTGAAGCAAGATCGCCGCGCCGACTACATCGGCGCGCGCATTTCGCAACTGCGCACGTCGGTGCATCACAACGTCAAAGTCGGCCTCGACCTCAGTCGAGAGCAATTCAACGGTTCGCAAACGTTCGCATGCTACGAACCCGATTGCAATATCGCCCCCTCGACCCCGCCGCCGGCGCCGCCCTCTCCCGGTTACTACGCGTTTGATTCGATGCAGAATCAAACCGGCACCCAGATCGGCCTCTACGCTCAAGACAAGTGGCAGCCGTCGTCGAACCTCGCGATCGACTACGGTCTGCGGTACGACCATTCCACCGGATACGTCGGCGGATGGCAGTTGAGCCCGCGGGTCGGATTCAATCTCTCGGACGGCGGAAAAAACATCCTCCACGCGTACTACGGCCGTTTTTATGCTGCGCCGCAACTGGAAGACGTGCGGCAAGACTGCGTCATTCTTAACGGATGCACGGGCACGCCGGTGTACGACCTTCAACCCGAACGCGACGCATACTACGAAATCGGCGTCGCGCACACGTTCAACTCGCACATGAAAGGCTACGTAAACCTCTTTAGCAAGTCGGCGTCGAACGTGCTCGACACCACGCAGTTCCTCAATACGCCGCTCTTCGCCGTATACAACAACGCAACCGGAATCGACACGGGCGTTGAATTTCGACTGGAAGATCAAACGCACGCCGGTGACTCGTGGTTTCTCAGCGGAACCGTATCGGGCTCGTACGCGGGCGGCATCTCGGGATCGACGTTTCTCTTTCCAACCGATGTGAATCAAGGCTTGTCGCCGACATCACCCGCTTTGCTCGCGCCCGAAGATCACGATCAAACGGTCGCGGCTACCGGCGGCTATACCCACCGTTTCGGCGCGGGCAAAGCTTGGTACGGGTCGCTGCAGACGAACTACGGCACGGGATATCCCGTTGCATTTCAAAATGCGACCACCAACTTGACCGGACGGCTTCCTTCGCACCTCACGTTCGATTTCGGCGTAGGCCGGAATCTTCTGTCGACCGAGAAGAACGGACTCGGGGTCGCCCTCGATATCGATAACGTTTTGAACCACCAGTACATCATCAAAATTGCAAACGGCTTCAATACCACGCAGATCGCGACCGGGCGTCGCTTCTTGTTACGCCTCACCGCGCCGTTTTAGGCGGCGCATCGTTTTATCTGAATTGCAATCCCAGCTCGAAGGTACGCGGGGCGGCGTAGTGATTGCCCTGCGCGTTAAGGTAGGTTACGCGATAACGATCGTTGAGCAAATTGCGAACGGTTAACGTCAACCCGGCTCCTTGCCGGAGCGCGATTCCTTTTTCCAAATCGAAGGTCATGTGCGGCGGAACTTTGCAATCGATTGCGCTCGGATCGCACCCGGCCGATGACAGACCGCTGCCGTATTCCGCATCGAGCGTAATCCAGCCACCGCGCGCGTCGTCCCAGATAGCGCCGGCCGCTGCGTCCCAACGCTGATCGTGATCCGCCGGCGTCCAATCGTCGGGGGCACCGAAACAGGGCGCAAGCAACTGCGTCTCACAGCCTTTATTCACCGAGCGCGTGTGAGTAAGCGACGCATAAAATCGTCCCCCAAGCGCGAGGTCTTGCTGATAGTACGCCGTTTGCGACGCGATACTCCCTTGGGCGTAGTTGATGTCCTGATGCAATGCCGTAACGCCGACTTGCGTGTCATCGATGAGGTCCATCGCGTTCTTCTGCATAACGCGAAATCCGAGTTGCCCGGATCCTACCGGAAGATGCGCGCCCGTTTCGTAAACCGAGTCCCGCTGAGGGCGTAGATCGAACTGGGCGAGCCCCGGTTGGTTTGGAAGGTTCAACCGTTGAGCGGAAACCGGAGAAACGTTTTCAAGCGAAAACGGGGTAAAGAAACGTCCGTAGTAGGCGTAGACGCTCGCGCGGCTCCCGAAAAAGCGGCTAAGCTTCGCGCGCGGGCTCGTCTGAGAAAATCCACGCGAGAACTCACTCGAGAAGACCTGGAACGAATCCGATCGTAACCCGTAGTCAAGTTGATAGCGATCGCCCCATTTCCAAGAGTCCTGAAGATACAGCCATTGGTTGTGGCCGGTGTTTGGTTCGTTATCGACGACGGAGTATGCGGCGCGAGGATTCGCCGGGTCGAGAACGGGGCCGAGGAAATTGACCGGTTGCAGCGTTACGCTATAGAGCTTTTGCACGTCGGTTTCGCCATACGTCACGCCATATCGCACGTCGTGTTTTGATGAAACGATGTCGTTGTCGACGTTGAACGAAACGTCGCGTGCGGCACGATTCGAAAACAACGAATACGCACACGCCGAAACGATGCCGTTTCGGCAGTCGGCAAGTTGACCTCCGGCCATCAGGTTACGATTGATTCCGTAGGTAAAGTCGTTCTCCGGATCCGGGAAATCCCGAATCTGCGAGCGCTTGTACCCTACCCCATACGAGAGCGAGCCGCCGCCAAGCAGCGCGTGGTGGAATTGCAGCGCACCGAAGAAATCGGTCTGCATTTCGTTGTCGTCGGTTGAAGCCGGCTCGCCGCCGGCAACGTCGTTCGGAAGTTGAAACGTTTGAAACGCGCGGCTCAGGGTGAGATTCCAGTAGTCGTTGCCATGCGTTTTTGTGAAACGGAAAAACCCATTGGTGTTAATGCCTTGGTTGTGCGCCGAATCGAAATTGGGTGGGTCGAGAAAACGATCGTTACGATCGGCACGGAGATTGACGACGAGGGAGCCTCCGGCAAGCGGCCCATGGTAGCCAAGGCTCGAATCGACGGCGGCGTACGAACCCGCCGATGTGTAGCCGCTGAACCCCGGCGCGCCGTTTCCAACGCGCGTACTAATGTTGACGACCGACGCGAAGCGCTCACCGTATCGGGCAGGATACGCGCCTTGGAGCACTTCTACAAACGAAACGTCGGCCGGATCGAATTCCGACCCCACTGAGCGGTTCAGCTCTTGCGGAATTGGGACGCCGTCAACGATATAGTTGATGTCGCCGTGATCGCCGTTGATATGCACGACACCGTTCGCCCCGCGCGCCGCGCCCGGAATTTGTAGGAGCAGCGACGGAAAATCTCGCGAGGCCGGCGATCGCGCGAGAAACTGCTGATTCATCGTAAGGTCGGTGCCGCTTCCGTGTACGGGCGGCAAGGTTGAGGTTTTTACCAACGCAACCGTGTGAAGCAACGTCAGCTTCACGGATGCGTCCGAAGTTCCCAAATCGATTCGCGCGCGCGCCGCGCCGGTTTTCGTTTCGGCGAGAATTTCGTACGAGCCGACTCCCAGAGCGCCGAACGTAAAACGGCCCGACGAATCCGCAATTTGTCGCAAGGTGACATTGTTGCCGGTCAGGGTCACCGCGGCACCCGCCGCGAGGGCGTGCGTTTCGGTATAGACGACCCCGGAGAGAGAATTTGCGGCAAGCGCGGGCGCCGAAATCGCGCCGGAAAGCGCGATGGCGACCGCAACCCGAGCGCCGGCCGCCTGGAACTTGGTCATTATTTGCGAATGATTCTCAAATTGTCGAACCCTTCCTGCAGCCCCACCAAGAGGACTCGCCATTTTAGGCCGGGGAATAGTGGGCTCTCTCCATGCATGATCTCAACCGCGGAACGATCCTCGTCACCGGCGGCGCCGGCCTCATAGGCAGCGCCCTCATTTGCCGATTGAACCGGCTCGGCCACGAAAACATTATCGTCGCCGACCGCTTGGACGAAACGCAAAAGTGGAAACACTTAGTGCCGCTGCACTACGCCGACTATTTTGACGCCGATGACGTTGCGCAAATGATCGCCGACGACGACGATGCACTCGGCGAGATCGGCACGGTGTTTCATTTGGGTGCGTGCTCGGCGACGACCGAAACCGACGCCGACTATCTGATGCGCAACAACTACGAATACACAAAGAATTTGGCGAATTGGGCCCTGGAGATCGGCGCGCGATTCGTGTACGCGTCTTCGGCGGCGACCTACGGCGCGCTCGAAGAAGGGCTTTCCGACAGCGCCGATCTACGCATTTTGCGCCCGCTAAATATGTACGCTTACTCCAAACATCTCTTCGATCTCTATGCGCTACGGACCGGAATCGCCGGAAAGATTGCCGGGATAAAATACTTCAACGTTTTCGGACCGAATGAAGACCACAAGGCCGACATGCGCAGTATCGTGTATAAAGCGTTCGAACAAATAACCGGGACTGGGAGCGTACGCTTGTTTAAAAGCTATCGCCCGAAATTTGCCGACGGCGAACAACAGCGCGATTTCATCTACGTAAAAGATGCCGTCGACATGACCATCCACGTAGCGCAGTCCGGGCTCACGGGCCTGGTAAACATTGGATCCGGCTTGACGCACACGTGGCTGGATATGGTGCGCCCAATTTTCTCGGCCCTGCAGCTGCCCGAGCGCGTTGAGTTTATCGACATGCCCGCGCAACTACGAGATAGATATCAATACTCGACGTGCGCTCAAATCGAAAAGCTGCGCACGAGTGGCTATCTTCACCCCACAATGCCGCTCGATGAAGCCGTTCGCGACTACGTTACCCGGTATCTCGTCCCGGGGCGCGTGCTCGACCCCGCCGACAGCGAACTCTCAACACTCTCCGTCTCCTAAGAGGACCGATGCCAGAATCGAATTCGCGCGCCCAACGCCGCCAAGGAACTCGCGGCGGCAATGCCGCTCCGCCCTCGCAACGCGACCCGATGAGGAGCGTGTATATTGCGGTTGCCGTTCTGATCGTCGCGATCGCCGCGATTTTTTGGTTTATGCATTGGAGGCAGGATAGCGCGATGAGCGCTGCGCTCGCGACGCCTACCCCTGCCGCCGTGCCGTCGGGGCAGCCGACGAAAGCGCCGCTTCAACTCGTCGACGGAACCGCAGTCGGCAAACCGTTTTTCAATCTCCACGCAAAGGGAAACGACGGGGCCGATACGCCGCAGGGAGGCAAAGGACAGCCGGTCGACGGCATTTCGTGCGCCGGAATGGAATATGCCACGTTGCACGTGCATTCGCACCTCGCAATCTTCAATAACGGCACACAAGTTCAACTGCCGCGGCTCCTCGGCGGCACGGCAACATCCACCGGTGGATGCCTGTATTGGATTCACACACACGACGCGAGCGGAATCATTCATATCGAATCGCCCGTGCTCGCGCCCGAAGGTCAGAGCGGGTTCACGCTCGGTAACGTTTTCGACATCTGGGGACAGCCGCTCTCAACCACCGACGTCGCCGGCATTACGGGCCCGGTGACCGCTTACGTCAACGGCATCGCCTACAGCGGCGACCTCAAAGCAATTCCGCTGGGTGCCCATCAACAGATCGTCTTGGAAGTCGGCAAAACCGTACCGCCACCCAACTACGAGTTCCCACCGAACGAATAGCGTTATAGCGTTTTCTTGATTTCGCGTTCGAGATCGGCGTACGAAACTTCGCCGCTGTTGAGATATGCGATCGTTTTATTCTTCGCAATCACCGCGACCGTTGGAAAACCCCCTTGCAAGTACACGTTTGCGAGCGTTAGCGATCCGTCGTACTCGGCGATCGGATATCTAACCTGGAACTTCGACTGGAAGTTCAAGACGTCGAGTTGCGAGGAGGGTGAAGTTCCGTCCATTCCCGTGTCGCTCCCGGGAATCGAGATGAAGGCAACCCTTTGACTGAATTCTTTGTAGAGCCGGTTGATCACGGAC
>JBDTFK010000031.1:0-3440 GCA_039937995.1 Vulcanimicrobiaceae bacterium
GTGCTCTTATTGCCAAGCTCGCCCCGACCAGCCGCCGCCTCCGCAATGCGGCGATGCGACGAGCGAAACGGGCGCCCGCGAGAGCTTAGCGACGGAGTTTACATGACCAAACGGGCTCTTTTCTTGATTTCCGACACCGGCGGCGGGCACCGGAGCGCGGCAAACGCGATGACCGCTGCCCTCGACGAAATCAAGGAGCCCTTTGCTTTCGAACACCGGATCGAAGACGTCGCAGCCCATTGTGCCTTTCCGCTGACACAGCTCGGCCTCGGATACAGCATGGCGCTGCGCTATGCACCGCCGGTTTACGGAGCGTTGTACTACGCGACCAACGGCCGCCGCCGCTATCGCGCGCTCGTGAGGTTTTGCGAGCCCCTCTACCGCGAGCGCCTTCGCGACCTTTTTCTGAACTACAAGCCCGATGTGATCGTGTCCGTCCACCCGTTGCTCAATCACGCGGCTTTGCGCGCGCGCGCCGACGCGGGAATGCAGCACGTACCAATCGTTACCGTCATTACCGATCTCGGCAAAGTCCACGAATCGTGGCTGGTTCCCGACGCCGACGCAATGGTCGTCCCGGCCCGAGAAGTTTACGAGCGCGCACTTTCTCGCGGCGTTCCACCATCGCGCCTCCGCCTGCTCGGCCAACCGATCCATCCAAAATTCGATGACGTGCATGGGACCAAGCAAGAACTGCGCGCGCATTTAGGATTGCCCCAAGATAAACTGATCGTCATGTTGATGGCGGGTGGAGAAGGCGGGGGAAAACTTCTGCCGACGACGCTCGCGCTCGCTCGCGCGAAGATGCCGATCCATCTCCTCGTCGTGTGCGGACGCAACGAACCCTTGCGCCAAAAGCTCGACGAAATGTCGGCTACGCTGCCGACATCGATGACCGTCCTCGGTTTCACCGACGCCATCCCCGAGTATTTCCACGCCGTCGACCTTCTCGTAACGAAAGCCGGTCCCGGTTCGCTCGCCGAAGCGAACGCCGCTCAGCTACCCGTCGTGGTGTACGACTACGTGCCCGGGCAGGAGCGCGGTAACGTCGATTTCGTGCGCCACAACGACGTCGGTTCCGTCGCCCTGCATGGCTCGAGCGAAGTCGTTCAAGCGGTGCGCAACATGATTCGCAGGCCGGAGCGCCTGGCGCAGATTCGTCACAACCAAGAAATCGTCGCACCGGTCCGCAGTTCGCGACGCATCGCAGCGCTGATCGCGCAAATCGCAAACACCCATACGATACCCGCCCAAGAAAAGGCGGTTCACGCGCCGCCGCTTATGGCGGTTGTTTAGGCGTCTTTTAGTCCCCGTTCGTTTTGAGGCCACCGCGAAACGCCATCGTCGCGGCGCCGACTTGCCCGGCATCGTTGCCGAGTTGCGCGACGACGATTTTGGTGGTGCCGCGCGGCACCATCGTCGTCAACTCGTCAACACGGCCGCGCACCGCATCCAACATGAAATCCGCCGCGGTCGAAACGCCGCCGCCGAGCGCAATCGTTTCGGGATTGACGAATGCGATGACGTTTGCAAGCCCCGTCGAGAGGTCCTCGGTGTAGCGCTTCCAAGCGGCAACGGCGTGTAAGTCGCCTGCCTGCGCAGCCTTCCGGATTTTCTTCGAACTGAGTTTGTCGCGATCGAGATCGAGCAAGCGGCTGCGCGGAAACGACGGAGCGACGGCAAACGCATGCCGGATCAAACCCGTTCCCGAGGCTTGCGCCTCGAAGCAACCGATCTTGCCGCATCCGCAAACGAAGCCGTCGGTCGGGCGGATCTGATGATGGCCCACTTCACCCGCGCCAAAGCTATTCCCGAGCACGAGCGAACCGTCGGCCACGATCCCGCCCCCGATTCCCGTTCCGAGCGTGAGCAGCGCAAAGTTTTTCGTCCCGCGCCCGGTACCGTAGATGTATTCGCCGAGCGTCGCGCAGCGGGCGTCGTTCCCAACGAAAACGGGCATGTCGAAATGCGCGCGCAGCGTTTCGCCCAGAGGAGCGTTCGACCAACCGAAATTCGGACTGTACAGCACCGTCCCCGAGCGCGCTTCGATATTTCCCGGAGACCCTATGCCGATCCCGACGACATCCCGGCCGGCGTCGGCTAGAGCCGCTTCGATCGTTCCGGTTACCGCGGCGATCACGGCTTTGAACGACAGATCGCTCAAATCGACTTCGTGCTGTCCGTGAATCGCACCGTCATCGGTGATTTTCGCCGAGGTTACGTGTGAGCCGCCAAGGTCTACGCCTATTGCCGTCCGCATGCCCGCTTCTTTTTACATGAGGACAGGCGCTCCCCTCACGGACTAGCGAAGATGCTCTGCATGGAAACCATCGATCTCACCCGGCTTCGCAGCTTCGCCAAACGTACCGGCCAACAAACGCATCCCGAAATGCTCGACTCGCGCCCAATGGAGCACGTGAAAGAGATCGAGATCACCGAAGAGCACATCACCGTAACGTTCAACCAAAAAACGACGCGCTATTATAACACCAATGAAATCGTCGAACGCGAGTGGGTCTATAAATACAACGACGATCCCGATTTTGTAAAAGCGATCGGCAAAGTCATCGACCTCGCGCGCAAAAATATGAACGAACTTCCCGAGAACATCGCGTGCCCTCCGGGGTGCGCCGAGTGTTGCAGCGGGTACGAACCCTTCGTGAGCCGCGCCGACGTGCAACGTCTGGCCGATCATCTCGGGATGACCTTCGACGGCGTGATGAGCGAATATATCGTCGAGCGTCCGTCGGCCGACGGCTATCACCTGGGGTGGGTGCGCAAAGTGAGCGACGATATCGCGGACAATTGCGTCTTCCTCATGGGATCGAAAAGCGGGAAGTACTACTGCGGTGTGTACGAAGCGCGCCCCGATGATTGCCGCGATTTCACGCCGATCGGATGCGAAGACGTCGACGAGGGCCTTCCCCGCAACGGCAACTTCAAAGTTGGTCCGGCCTTCCAACCGAAGCGGAGAACGCGCAAGGGCCGCTAACTTCTCCGGAAACGGAGGTATTCGTGCGAATTCAACGCTCGCTTGCGCTTGTCGCGCTTTGCTCACTGCTTGCATCAGCCGCTCCGGTAGCAGCAATGCCAACCGGCCCTTCGCAATATTCGGGAATGCACTGGCGGTTCATCGGGCCGCTGCGCGGGGGCCGCACGAAGGCGATTGCCGGCGTCCCGGACCAGATTCACCGGTTTTATATTGCCGCGGTAAACGGCGGCATCTGGCGCACCGACGACGCCGGCCGCACGTGGCGCCCGATTTTCGACGATCAATCCACCGGTTCGGTCGGTTCGCTGGCGGTCGCGCCGAGCGACGATAACGTTGTCTATGCGGGAAGCGGCGAGGGTTTGCAACGACCCGATCTCTCGATCGGAAACGGCATCTACAAGTCCGTCGACGCGGGCGCAACGTGGACGCATCTCGGTCTGCGCGACGG
>JBDTFK010000032.1:0-8435 GCA_039937995.1 Vulcanimicrobiaceae bacterium
TTTGCCGGGCCGCTACCTGATTCTGATGCCGACCGGCAAGTATTCGGGCGTTTCGCGAAAGATCGAATCGGCCGAAGAACGCAACCGCCTCAAGGGCGTCATGAAGCGCATTCGCCCCGAGGGCATGGCGACGGTCGTCCGGACCGCCGCTGCGGGGGTGAGCGAAGCGGAGTTAATTGCCGACCTCGGCGTCTTGATCCGTATGTGGCACGGCATCCTCGAGACGTTTAAACGGGCCGCGTCGCCCTCGCTACTTCATCGCGACATGAATCTCGTGTACAAGGCTGCGCGCGATTTCGTTACCGCCGACGTCGACAAAGTGCTCATCGACAACGAGCAGGAGTACCGCAAGATCCGCGAGTTCCTGCAACTACTCGGCCCGCAATATCTCGATCGCGTCGAGTATTACAACTCGGGCCGCAATCTTTTCGACGACTACAAGATTACCGAAGAGTTGCAGAAACTCATGAAGCCCAAAATCACTCTTCCCTCCGGCGGATCGATCGTTATCGAATCGACCGAAGCGCTCACCGTGATCGACGTGAACTCGGGCAAGTTTACCGGCGGCAAAAATCTCGAAGATACGATTGCAAAAACCAATCTTGAGGCCGCGACGGAAATCGCGCGGCAGGTGCGCTTGCGCGATATCGGCGGCATCATTGTCGTCGATTTTATCGACATGGCGTCGGAGTCGTCGCGCAGCAAGGTGATCAAGGCGCTCGAGGACGGGCTACGGCGCGATCGCACGCGCGCCACCATTCAATCGTTTTCAAATCTCGGATTGCTCGAGTTTACGCGCAAACGCGTCGGCAAAGACCTGGGCGCGCAACTGCGCGGCACCTGCCCGACATGCGTCGGCCTGGGAACCGTGATGTCGTCGCAATCCGTCGCGATCGAGACCTTCCGTAAGATTCGCGAAAACGGTTCGCACAACGGGCACGCGCACGGCGACCTCGTCGTAAACGTGGCACCGTCGGTTGCCTCGCAAATGGATTTTTGGTACGAAGAGGAGTGTTTGGAACTCGGACGCGAACTCGACGCGCCGATACGCGTACGCGTCGACCCGCTACTCCACCCGGAACGCTCGCGGATCGAGCGCGTGGCGCAATTCAAAGAAAGCGCCGCGCAAGTCGTGCGCGTCGGCGACGAGCATGAAGTCGAATTGCTGATCGGCCGTCTTCCGAATCCAACCTCGGCCGCGGCCGTCGTCAACGGACACATCGTTGAAGTTGAGAACGCGGCGAACAACGCCGGCAACTCCGCGCGCATTCGCATCATCGACATTGAAGATAGCCAAGACTACGTGCTTGCCGAGTTGCTGACGTCGGCGGAATCGGCCGGAAAAAAGAAACGCGGCCGCGGGAAGCGCAAAGGCGCCCTCACTGCCGCCGAGCAGGCGCAACAGTTGCGCGAGCTTGCCGAAGAAGCGGCATCGCAGCAGCAGGCCCGCCCGCCGATCGGAATCACGACGGTTACCGAGGAGGAAGAAGCGCAAGATCCTACCATCGTGGCCGAACAACGGGGCGAAGAGCAAGAAGACGCGATTCTCATCGGACAAAATGAAGCGCGCGAGGGTGGGCGCAACAAACGCCGCCGCCGGCGCGGGCGCGGACGCGGTCGAAGCCGCAACGGCGCCACCGGCTTCGATGCCGCAGCTCAAGTGGGCGTTCCGGCGCAGAGCGCGGTCGCCCAAGGCGCGGAGTACGACGACGATGACGATGAAGAAGACGACGTGGTCGCAGCTGCGGGTCCGGTCGCTCCTTCCGCGGATGCAGCACCGGGTCACCGTCCCGACGAAACCGGGGACGGCAAGCATCGTCGCCGTCGCCGTCGTCGCCGCGGCCGTGGCCGGGGCGGCGCGGGTGCGCCGCAGCCGCAGGCTCCGGGAATGCCGCCGGCCGCCGGTGTCGAGCCGTTGACCGGTTCGTTGCCGATCGTGCCCGACCGTCACGTATTCCGGGTGGGTGCCGACGGAAAGGCACAGCCGACCGGCATCACAGCACCGCGCGAACCGTCGCGCGCTATCGCGCCCGTGCGCCGCGTGCATCCTCCCGCAGTCGACGCGCCGCCGCCGCATCTTACCGTTCCGCAAGACGAGCCGCGCGCAACCAAACCCACGCGCCGGCGGCGTACCAGCGCGGCTCCGGCAACCTTCGGGGGTGAATTGGAGAGCGCGCGCCGGCCTGCGCTGCCGCCTGCTCAGCCCGAAACGCCGAAGCCCAAACGTCCCCGTGCGAAAAAAGCCGACGTGGAAGCGGCGGCTGAAAAACCCAAACGCGTCACGCGCGCGAAGAAAACCGAAGCGGTGCCCGACGCCCCGATCAAAGCAAAACGCGCGCCCGCAAAGAAGACGGCGGCCGCAGCCTCGGCAACAAAAAAGCCGTCGGCCCGAAAGAAATCGGCGACGACTTCAACCAGAAAAAAGAAGTAGGCGCGAAGCGGTTTGCTGACGATAGCGCGTTTCTGACTAAAAACCCAAATTCTTTAGAGCCACCACCGTGACGCAAGCATTGGCTACGAAGTGAGCTAACATAACTGCGCCCAACGAGGCGGTGCGCCAGCGTAACAACGAGAGTAGTACAGCAAGAGAAACTATCGTGAAGGAAATTTCGAAGTGTAAGGCAGCAAATAGTAAGGCTGTAGCGACAATGCCGGCGATGCCCCCAAAATAATCCGCTATTTTTGTCTGAAGCCAACCCTAAAAAAAAATTGTTTCAACCACCGGGGCCAGCGCGAGAGCGGCAACGAAATCGGATGAGGTAGCCGCGTCGCCGCAGGCGCCTCCAAAACAGATTGTTCCCGGAATAAAGGCGCCTCCAAAGCCTGCAATAGCGCCTACGACTAAACCCGCGAAGATCATCTGCGGCCCGGTAAGACTACCGAAAAAAGGCTGCCAAATCGCTCGCCGGCCTTTCCAGAACACGCATATGCCGAAGACGGAATACATTACTATGCCGGCATACGCGACATTCGATTTGGGCAAGCAATAGCCGAGCGTTACCCCTAACGCAATAAAAAAGCCAAGACGACTCGCGCTTGCGAGAGCCAAAGATCGTAATAAGCGTTCGATTCATGACCTCGACAAGCACGAGCCATCGGATGCCTATTCCGCTACTGTGTCCATTGACCGTTTGTGCAGTTTGCTATCGTATCGCCGGTCGTGCAACCGGGAAACTGCGTTGCATCGGGGTACGAATACGGAGCCTGCGGATCGTACACCAGCACCAACGACGCAAGTCGAAGGGCGAACGAACCCAAGGTAGCCGAACCTGCGCCTCTCGAGGGCCGGGATAGGGTCATGGCCAGGACCGCGGCTAGGACCGCCGGAGAAACGCCGGCTCGAAAGAACGCGCACAGCGCATAGACGGCGAGAAAACTCGACACTACCGCGCAGATTGAAACGAGAGCAGGCTTTAGCGCCCGCGCGATCGGCGCCGCATTGTATGCCGGGCCTAGCGACGAGCGCAAACGTCGATACGGGGCCTAGGTTCCGCCGCTCGTCGTATCGAGATGTGCGATGCGATC
Organism: Vulcanimicrobiaceae bacterium; assembly: GCA_039937995.1. Lineage (GTDB taxonomy): Bacteria > Vulcanimicrobiota > Vulcanimicrobiia > Vulcanimicrobiales > Vulcanimicrobiaceae > JALYTY01. The sequence goes on from JBDTFK010000032.1 coordinate 3,526, forward strand.
GTCGATATAGTCGATGGCTCGTTTCAACTGCACGTCGCGCGCGGGATCGCCGAACCGGTCGCCCTTATCGGCTGAAACGATGATGTCGGGCTGAATCCCCAGGTGGTTGATGTCGCGATTATTCGGGGTGAGATAGCGTGCGGTCGTGATCTTTACCGCCGATGCGTCGGGCAATCTGAAGATCGACTGAACGACACCCTTGCCGAACGTTTTCGTTCCGATGATCGCGCCAACGCCCGTATCTTGAATCGCGCCTGCGGTAATCTCCGACGCGGACGCGGTGTGGCCATTTACCAGCACCGCGAGCGGCACGGGAGAAATCGCCGTGTCGTCCGCTTCGCGCGTGGTGATATTCGAGCCGCGCGATTCGATCGAAACGATCGGTCCCGACGAGATAAACTTCGAGGACACCGCGATTGCCGCTTCGAGATATCCGCCGCCGTTTTCGCGGAGATCCATGATGATCGCGCGCGCGCCGCGCGCCTCGAGACGGCTTAGCGCGGCGTCAACCTCCGGTCCCGTCGTGCGACCGAAAACCGTCAGTGCAAGGTAACCGATTTTATTCGGAAGCATTTTTTCAAATACGGAAATCTGATGGATCTTTGCTCGCGTGATTACGATCGGCGCAAGGAGCTTGCCCTGCCGCTCGATCGAGAGCGACACGGTCGTGCCTTCTTTTCCACGAAGCCGCGAACTCGCGGCGTTCATCTTCATGCCCTTCGTGGTCGTCCCGTCGATGCCGACCAAAACGTCGTCTTGCTGCACGCCCGCCTTGTCGGCGGGGCCGTCGGGCACGACGTTGCTGACATCGATGTATTTGCTCGTGTCGTCCTGCTGAATCACGATTCCGGTGCCGCCGAAATCGGTGCCGTCGAGCCCTTCATTGAGTTCGGCGAACTTCGATGGATCGAGGAAGACGGTATAGCGATCGTGGACGGAATCAAGAATACCCGACATTGCCGTGTAGGCGAGGTCGGTCGAACTCAATTTCGGCCCGGCCATTTTTCCGGCAGACTCGACCGCCGCGTCGATCGCATGCACGTTTGCCGACGGCAAGCCGCTCGCATGCAGCGGCGAAACGGTTCCCTTCGCGCCGGCATGCTTGAGCGCCGCCGCGAGTTCGTCGTGGACGGAATCGAGCACGGCTTGCGGATCGACTTTTTTGTAATACTCGGACGTGAGGTTTTGATAACTCGTCGCAATTTCGCTTGCTTGCAGAGGCGTGAGCCCGGCCACGGGCGCGGCAGGCGTTGCGGTCGGGATTTGAACGAGCATCGCCGCAACGATCGTCGCGAGCAGGGCCGTGTGCAGGTGTTTCATGTGCCTAACTAACGAAGCGAATGGTGAAGTTGTGCCTTGGCGGCGGCGAGTTGTTTGTCGGCCGGAGTATCGATCAGCGCGGGGTCGATGTTCTGATCCACGAGAATATCCGGCATGATGCCCTTGTGCTGAATGTCGCGACCAAGCGGCGTCACGTAACTCGCCGTCGTGATTTTCAAGGCTCCGTCGTCGGGCATCGGGTAGATGCTTTGCACGACGCCTTTGCCGAACGTCTTGGTTCCGATAAGTTTTGCAAGGTGATAATCTTGCAACGCTCCCGACGTAATTTCCGACGCACTTGCGGTGTACTTGTTCACCAACACGACCAGCGGTTGCAGTCCCGTTATCGCGTCGCCGAGCGCCTCCTGCGATTCCTTATTGCCCGCGCGATCGATCGTGGAAACGATGACGCCTTGCGGAATGAAATAGCTCGAAATCTTTACGGCTGCGTCGACCAACCCTCCGCCGTTATCGCGCAGATCGAGGATATAACCCTTAGCGCCCTTGGCTTTGCCGTCGAGCAACGCTTTGCGCATCTCGTCTGCCGAGGTTTCACCGAAGTCGGAAAGGCGGATGTAGTCGTACCCGTCTTCCATTTTTGCGCGCACGGTCGGGACATGGATGATTTCGCGAACGATTGAATAGCGGTGTTTCGCGGTTTGCTTGTACATGTGCGTCGTGATGACGGCGTCGGAACCGGCTTCGCCGCGAATCAAGCGCTCGACGGTATCCAGGGATACGCCTTTAATGGACTTCCCGTTAACCGTCTCAACGACTTCGCCGGGCTTCATCCCCGCGCGCGCGGCCGGAAGCCCTTCGATCGGTTGCAGCACCACCTCGCCGCTCTTCAACTGGTAGATATAGACGCCGATACCGCCGAAATTTCCACCCGAGAGAGATTCCGAGAGCCCTTGCATCTCGCGGGGTGAAAGGTACACGGTGTACGGATCGTTTACGGAATTCATGACTCCGCGAAGAGCCGTTTCCGTTAAGTCGGTGCCGGCATTCGAGCCAAGTTTTTCGGCGTAGTGCGAACGTGCGTAGGATAGGATGCTACCTAACCGCGCGCTATCGTCCGACGCATTGCCGGTCGCGCTCTCGCTGGGCAGCGTCGGGTGTGCGATCTTCTTATCGTGCAGAAATTCCGTCAGCGCTTTTACCTCGCCGGTAATCGGCTGCTGCGGGTTAACGGGGCGGTAGTAGTTGCTCTCGAGCTTTTGCAACGCCGTGCCGAGCAATTGGTCGCTCTCGTTCGATCCGTGCAGCAGCGAGCCGACGTCGCCGGTGGTGGCAACGTTGAACGCAAAGCCGTCGTTGCTTGCGCCGACGGTGTGGCTTCGATAGCCGACATAAAAGGCGCCGGCACTAGCTACGACGACGACGATAAGCGCTGCGAGCAGCGCGCGGAATTTGGGGGTCATTGGTCCTCTTCTACCCATCGAAGTATGCTTGGGGTTTCTCTCCCCGTAACAATACTTTCCGATTCTTAATGTAAACGGGGAGCCGGATCGACCGGCTTGCCGTTGATCCGCACCTCAAAGTGAAGGTGCGGACCGGTGGAGTGTCCGGTACTGCCTACGGCCCCAATTGCCTGCCCACGCTGGACTTGCTGGCCGACCGAGACGTACATCGCCGAGAGGTGTCCGTATCCCGACGAGACGCTGCCGCCATGGTCGATCATGATAAAGTTGCCGTAACCGCCGTACCACTGTGCCAGAATAACGGTTCCGGACGCGGCTGCCGTGACCGTGGTCCCGGACGGGGCCGCAATATCCAGTCCCGGATGAAAGTCCGGGGCACCGCCAAACGGATTGGAACGCCACCCGAACGGCGAGGTGATCGTCCCCGAAACCGGCCACGAGAAGCTGCCGGGCCCACCCTCCCGCGGGAGCGGATTGCCCGCGATTCCCGCCGCCCGGCGCCTGGCCTCGCGCTCCGCTTCGAGCTGGGCCTGACGTTCGCGAATTAACGCTTCGAGCTCCGCCTCTTCCGCGGCGGTCAGATCTTCAATTTCCGCGACTTCGGTCGCCACGTGGTGACGCTGGTCGCTCGCCACGGAAAGCAAATTGTGACGCTCCTGCGCGAGCGTTCCGAGCTGATTCCGCGCTTGCTGTTCTTCGAGCTCGTCGCGGTTGAGTTGCAGTTGCTCGCCTTCCAAGTCGGCTTGTACGCTTGCGACTTTACTCTCCGCGGCCGCTCGAGCGTGGACGGCTCTCTGATTTGATGCGATAAGCAACCGTAAGTCTTCCCAACGCTCGACAAACTCGTTGAAGGAGCGCGCGGAGAGCAGCACCGCTGCGTAACTCATATCGCCGTTTTCGTAAATGTCGATCAGGCGCTTCTTGAGTAAATTGTCGTAAAGATCGAGCGAGCGCTTCGCGGCGTTGAGCTCAACGGTATTCCAGGCGAGCCGTGCTTGCGTCGAACGCGTTTGCGCCGAGAGACCGGAAATGCGTCCGTTGACCTGCGAGATCGCGGCATTCGTTTGGTCGAGTTGTGACTGCAGATCGTTCACGTGGAGCGTTGCGGCGTTCAGCTCTTGACGCTTTACGTGAAGCCGCGCTTGCAACGCTTCGCTACGCGCACGTTCGGCTTGGATGCGTTGCTGCAGGGTGGGTTTTGCAATTGAGAACGCCGGAACCGCGGCGACGAGCAAAGCAACGGCCAGGATGCGGCGGAAGTTCACGGGCGGCGTTTGTCCTTTATGAAAACGGAGCCCGAGATCGACTTGGCATATCGCTTGAGTTCGGCGGCCGCTTCACCAACCTGGGCGTAGTTCGTTAATTGCCGGTTGTCGTTGTTTACGATGGCAATCGAAAGCGTCATGATCGGAAAGCGGTTAAGCGCGCCGCGCCGGTCGCGCGTTTCAATGTATCCGGAGCGCAAGTCCTTCATCGAATAGAGCGCCCGGATTTCGCGGTCGAAATCGCCGATGATTTCCTTGGCGATCTCTTCGCCCCGGTCGGTTTGCGTAACGACGATGAAATCGTCGCCGCCGATGTGCCCGACAAAGTCGATGAGCGTCCCCCGGCGGCGAACCGTATCGACGGTAAGACGCGCTACCAACTGAATGGCTTCGTCTCCATGCGTGAATCCGTAGACGTCGTTGAAGGCTTTGAAATTATCGAGATCGAGATAGAGCACGGCGAAAGGTTCGGACGCATCGAGCCGCCGGCGCAGCTCCATCTCGATTGCGAGATTGCCGGGCAATCTCGTGAGGGGCGAAAGCGATGAGTCGACTTCGACGCGGCGAATTTTCGCCCGAACGCGCGCGAGCAGTTCTTGCGGTCCGAACGGCTTCGTGATGTAGTCGTCGGCGCCGGCCTCAAAACCGCGCAGCTTATCTTCGGTCTCGCCTTTGGCGGTGAGAATGATGATCGGCACGTTGGCGATCGTCGGATTCGCGTGGCTGCGCACCCGGCGCGCAACTTCGTAACCGTCCATGTGCGGCATCATAAGGTCGAGGAGCAACAGATCCGGTACGTCGTGTTCGATTTCGACTAGCGCTTCGCGCCCGTCCGACACGGTCGCGACCTCGTACCCGGCCAGCTCGAGGTTGGTCGAGATGATCTTCTGCAGGTTGAGGTTGT
>JBDTFK010000033.1:0-3611 GCA_039937995.1 Vulcanimicrobiaceae bacterium
AAACCGCGCGCGCGCGTTGCGATTGGAGCGACGCCGCCACGGCCGCGATATCGACGGTTCCGTCGCTTGCAAGTGCGACCTCGTCGTAGACGATGCCTTGCGCGACGAGCGAGCCCGGCGCATCGCAGATGGCGTTACGCAATGTGTCGTACGGACTTCCGGCAGCACTTAGCAACCGCTCCCCCGGAGGAACGCAGGCGGCGAGCGCGGTGACGATCGCGTGCGTGCCGCTCACGATCGAAAGCCGCGCAAGCGCGCGCTCTACGCCGAAAATGCGCGCGATAAGCGTTTCGTAGCCCTGACGCGCCGCGTCGTCGTATCCGTATCCACTCGAACCCGTGAGGTCGCTATCGTTCAATCCCGCTTCGTAAAACGCGCGTAAGACGCGTGCTTTTACGGCACCGGCGGCAGGATAGGTTACGCTCGCAATGCGCGCTTGCGCCCGGAGAGCTGCCTCGCACACGCGCGGCGCAATCGCAAACTCGCGGCATAGAAGTTCGATCATACGCTTTGCTCCAAGTGCCGCTCGTACGCGCGTACAAACGGGAAATAAATTGTGCCTGCAAGCAAAATATTGACTGCCGCAAGGAGGACCGCCCGCCAGTCGAGCGTTGCCAAAAACGTCGAAATAAACGTGGGAATCGACGATGGGATATAGTAAATCGGCCGCCCGACAATCCCAAGCGCGACGGCCAAATACGTCGTGGTTGCGAGGACGACCGGCGCAATGACGAACGGTGGAATAAGATACGGGTTAAACACCACGGGGGCGCCGAAAAGCAGCGGTTCGTTCGTATTGATCAACGCGGGCCATATCGTCACGCGCCCGATGGCACGCAAGCGCGGCACCCGCGAGAAAGCAAAGAGCAGCGCGAGCGGCAGTGTAGCGCCGGCGCCGCCCGGGAAGACGAAGAGGAACAGCGACACCACGACGATATGCGGCAGCGGATCGTGATGCGCAAACGCACTCGAGTTCTGCGTTTGTAGCGTGAGATACACGGGCGTCACGACAGCCGCCAAAAGCGCCGGGCCGTGCATGCCGATCGACCACAGCAGCGTTTCCACCACGACGATTGCCAGAAGCGCAACATACGTATCGCCGAGGCGCGCGAGCGGTTGCAACATCGCCGTTACGAGCGCCGCAACGGAGACATGCATTTCGCGCAACACGAGGCACACCAGGACGCCGCCGATCGCGCCGGCCCACACCGCGGCGGGAATCGACGCCCGCCGCGCGACCGCTATTCCCGCCGCGATAAAACCGCAGACAACAATTGCGAGGAACAGCGCGCTTGAACCAAACGCGGCGAGCACGCGGAGCGCGTCGCCGCTCGTTGCGGGAAAGGCGAGCGCGAATCCGGCGACGCTTCCGGCGATCACCGGCAGCGGAAAGAGATTCGCCCGGCGCGCGTAACGCCACGAGAGCAGCGGCACGAGTACGATTCCCATGATGGCGAACGCCGGCAGAAACGCGGCAGAGAGCCGCAGACCAAAACTGCTGCTGAAGAACGGACCCGGGGCGGGCGTAAGCGGCAGCAGGACCGCGAGCGCCGCGATGAGGGCAACGAAGCTCCACGGAAGCGCTTCGCGCAGCGCAACGACGAACGGCAGATCGCCGAACCAACGCATTGCCGGAGCAAAGCGCAGTTCGAACCAGCGGTTTAGGCTAGAGCCGGCGGACGACAGCCTCGACGCGGCCGATGATCTCGACATCGCTCGCGTAGATTGGCGCCATGCTGCGATTCTCCGGCTGCAAGCGCACGCGGCCTTCTTCGCGATAGAAGCGTTTGACCGTCGCATCGCCTTCGACCATCGCTACGACGATTTCGCCGTTTGCCGCCGATTTTTGCGGGCGAACGAGGATTAAATCGCCATCGAGAATCGCCGCCTCGACCATCGAGTCACCTTGTACGCGCAACATGAACGAATCGGACGAACGCGGCACAAAGGACGACGGCAACACGAATTCGCCTTCCACGTTCTCCTGTGCCGTGATCGGTAAGCCCGCAGCGACTTTACCCACGATCGGCATCACCACGCTCTCGGGCATGCTGGGCAGCGGTCCGGACATATCGGAGCGTAGCGCGCGCGGTTTCGTTGGATCGCGCAGGATGAGACCGCGTTTTTCGAGCGCCTTGAGATGCGCGTGAATCGTGGAGGACGACGACAGCCCCACGCGTTCGCCGATCTCGCGGACCGACGGTGGGTAGCCGCGCTCAGACGTGAACTGGCGGATGACGCTGAGGATATGCTGCTGCCGCTCGGTCGCCGGCTTCTCGTTCATGAATTTCCCCCAAGAATGTCGGCCGAAATGCCATGCGTATGGCACCGGCTTGCGATACAACCCTACCATAGCCAAAATAAAAAGGCAAACATACGTTCGTGGAATACTTGACATCGCAGCCAAGGGGTATGCTAAAATCTTGGGGACGAACAAGCGTTTGGCCCTAGATATAGAGAGATTCGTGCCCGAACGTTCGTTTGCCACAAGATATAGATAGGAGCGATGACGGTGCTAACGCGCAAACGATTTACCCTGATGCCGGCGATCGCGCTGGCGAGTTTGAGCCTGATGGTGACGCTTCCGACACTTTCAAGTATGCATCTCTACGCGGCAAGCGTTCAGCGTTTCACGACCGTCACCGTTCATTCGGGCGATACGCTCTGGTCGATCGCATCGGCGCACACCGGCGACACCGGCGACGTCCAAGAAACGATCGATCGCATCACGGAGTTGAATCATCTGCGCGCCGCAGGATTAGCGCCGGGCGAAAAACTCCGCATCCCAACGTAACGCTCTAAAGCAAAAATGAAAAAAAGGCGACGCAATGCGATCGCCTTTTTCAAGCGCGCGGCAATCTCCGACGTCGCGTGGAAACCATCGGTTCGCAACGACTCAGCTAGCCTGGATTGTATAGTCCGTCGTACCCATTTGGTGGTTTCGTCCTAGGATTTGGAAGCGGGGCCACCTAACGTAGGCCGACCGCGCCGCTCCAAGCGACGGCGCGTTGTCGTTGTCTTTTCGGGGTGGTGGACATTACGTACTGCGGCATCCGTAACGCGCTATGGACGGTTTTGATCCTCGCGTCGTTCGCGTCCGTTCTCCCTACAGGCGCGAATGCTGCGCGTGCGTTGCCGCAGCCCTCGCCCATCGCGCAGGTCGTCCAACTCCAGTTCATTCCGCTTGGGAACGCGGCAGCCATCATCCACCAAACGCTCCCACGCGTTCGCGTGCAGACCGATGTGCGCTCGAACTCACTCGTCCTTTTCGGTTCCCCGGACGACGTCCAGTCCGCGCGATCGATCCTTCAGGGTGTCGATGTAAAAAACCCCACCCGGCCTACCGTTGAGGTCATACAGCTTCGGACAATGAAGCCGGCGGACTTGATCGCGCGCATCCATCCCCTCTATCCCGACGCGCAAATGACGCGAGCCTCAAAAACCAGCATTATGCTGCGCGCAACCGCGCTCGACAACGCCGAAATCAAGGCGCTGATTTCGAGCTTGGACGTTCCGCTCGAAAGCCCAGCGCCCACGGCACCTCTCCCGGTCGAAGACGTTGATATCAAGCAGGGGCGCCCGAAAGACGTTGCACGGGCCATCGCGCGAGA
>JBDTFK010000034.1:0-4820 GCA_039937995.1 Vulcanimicrobiaceae bacterium
GTGCCCTCGGCGAAATTCAAAAGAAAACGCGCGAGCCGTTCGCGCGTAGAAAGGCTCACTTGTTCTGCGAGCAGGGAGGTGACATTGCGAAGGCGTCTCGCGATGACCGTCGCGAGGGCCAGCGATAGCTCCGAATCTTTGCGGCACAACGCGAGCACGGCCGACCGGGGAATCCACGCAAACGTAGCGCTTTGTGAGAGCACGACGGTGTGCGCCATTTCCGGCTCGCCATCGAAAACGGCCGAGACGCCGAAAAGGCCGCCGGCGCCGATCTGTTCGTAGAGGTGTTGCCGTTCGCCGCCCTCGGTTGCGAGCATTGCAAGCGTTCCCTCGAGCACGAAACCAAGGCGCTCCCAATCATTGCCGGCATGATAGATCGATTGCCCGCGCCGGGCGTGCATGGTTGTTGCGTTCGCAACAAAAGCATCGAGCGTTGCGCCGGGGACATTGCGGAATGTCGGGCCGGCCGCGATGATCCGCAGCATCAGTGCGCGCGTCACCCGCTCGGTTTCTTCACTCATCTGCGTCCCCCGATTCGCCGAACGGCGACTTTATTCAGCCTGGCCGCTGCGCTGCGGTACCGCACGAATTCGAAGGCAGACTTCCTTAGAACGATGGTCTCCAGGCGCCGCCGGAGATTAGTGCCGATACGATGGCGCGAGTTGCGGGTGAGCGGTTCAGGGTGTAAAAGTGAATGCCGGGTGCGCCGCGGTCGAGAAGTTCGGTCGCTTGCAGTGCGGCGTAGGCAACGCCGAGATCTTCGACGGCGCGCGGATCGTCTTTGCGCAGATCCAATTCGCGAAGCAATTTCGGTGGGACGGTCGCACCGATGCCGGCGGCAAAACGTGCTACTTGTTGATAGTTGGTAATCGGCATCAAACCCGGCAGCATCGGAACGGAGATTCCCGCTGCGCGCGCGTTGCGTTCGAACGCTGCGTATCGGTCGTTGTTGAGAAAAAGTTGCGAGATCAGGAATTCGGCGCCCGCGTCCACCTTCTCGACCAAATGGCGCATATCGTCCTCGGCGCTCTCGGCCTCGATGTGTTTTTCCGGGTAAAATGCGGCGCCTATGCAAAAATCGTAGTTGCGGCGCAACATCGCGATGAGATCGCTCGCGTGCGAGAAGCCCCCAGGGGGCACTTCGAATTCGGCAGAACCCTTCGGCGGATCGCCGCGCAGCGCCAGGACGTTTCGTATTCCGGAGCGGGCGAGGTCGTCGAAGAGCTCGCGCAATTCGCTTCGCGTCGAACCGACGCACGTTACGTGCGCGAGAACGGTCAGACCGATTTCCGATTGAATCTGCTTTGCGAGTGCGAGCGTTCGCGTTCGCATCGAACCGCCGGCGCCGTAGGTGATCGAAACGAATGCCGGCCGCAGCGGTTTGAGTTTCTCAATCGTTAGAAAGAGCTGCTGCGACCCGGCGTCGTCTTTCGGCGGGAAAAACTCAAAGGAAAAAAACGGGCGAAGCGTAGCAAGCGCTTCCGTAATTCGCATCTGCCCGTTCTTAGCGGAAGCTTGCGGCGACGCCTCCGCACACGAGCGCCCACCCGTCGACCATCACGAAGAGCAGGAGTTTAACCGGCAGCGAGACGACCGGGGGGCTAAGCATCACCATCCCGAGGCCCATCAACATCGCCGCCACCGCGAGATCGATGGCGACAAACGGCAGATACAGTGCGAATCCAATTGCGAAAGCGCTGCGCAACTCTCCAACAACGAACGCGGGGACGAGCACGAGCAACGGCGTCTTCGCTGCGGGCTCGTTCGCGCGGCGCGCGACCCGCTCGAAGAGCGCGATGTCGGAAACACGGGTTTGCCGGAGCATGAACGAACGCAAGGGCGCGGCCATTTTCTCGAGCGCCTGCGATTGACTCAACGTTCCTTGCGAATACGGTTGCACGGCTTCGCGTCCGATTTGTTGCAGCGTCGGCGTCATTACGACGAGCGTAAGCACGAGCGCGAGGCCGGAAAGCACGACGTTCGGCGGTAACGCGGAGGCGCCCAGGGCCGAGCGCACGAGCGAGAGCACGACGACGATTCGCACGAACGACGTGCTCATGACGAGTAAGAACGGCACGATCGAAAGTAGGGTCAGACTCGCGAGTACGTCGAGCGGCATCGTCGCGTGGCCGTGATTCGCTACCGCAAGCAATCCATCCATAAGAAAAAAGATAACGCGCCTGCGTTACCTTCTTCTGTTGGAATTGTTGCGAAATTAGATCGGTTTCGAGATCAGTTCGCTCACCCGGACGCCGAAGTTTTCATCGACGGCGACGACTTCGCCGCGCGCGATCAGTTTGTTGTTTACGAGCAGATCGACGGGGCCGCCCGCGAGGCGGTCGAGTTCGACGATGGAACCCGTGCCGAGCTTCAGCACTTCGGAAACCGACATCTTGCACGTGCCGAGTTCGGCGGTGACGCTGAGCGGAACGTGCATCAAGACGTCGAGATTCCCCCGGTCTTTCATTTTCTTCGGATCGATCGTCATGTTGCTGATCTCGGGCCCCTTTCGCTTCTTTCGAGAAGATCGACTGCTATGGCATACCGGCCTTCCCGGACGCCGCATTCGCCGGATGCGAGCGGCCTCCCGGCCAGGTAAAGCGTGCCGCGAATGGCCCGCTCATTGGTAATCGGCACGATTGCCTCAGGTTCTAACGTGGCGAGCGCCATGGCCTCGCAAAAGCGGCCCTCTGTTCGCAGCGCGAGGTCGATTTGGAGGTCGAGCAAGTCCTCGACCCGCACCCCGGCGCACGCCTCGGGACGCGGGTCCTTCGAGAGGCCGATCCCAATCCGGGCCCGCACCGGGCTCTCGATTTGAAGTTCGATGTAGGTGACGAACCCTGCAATCTGCTCGGCAATCGCGAGATCGGGCGCATCGTTCGAAATGCCGCAAACCGGAGCGCAACTGCCGGCGATCGCGCGCACGGCCCGCTCGAGTACCATCCGTTCCATCTGCGATAGCGGCCGAGCCGCGCATTCCGACTCGCCGAACGCGTGGGTGGCGAGTGCGACCGCGTCGCTCGGACGAACCACAATTATCGCGTCGGCACGTACGCCGCGAACGCGGTAAAGCATCGCATCGCGAGCGATCTCCGCCCACGCCTGCGGCGACGGTAACACCGGTTCGAAAAGGCGCAGATGCAACGGCGCGCCAAAAAGCGCGCCGAGTGCTTCTCGCGCTGCGTTTGCGACAAGACACGCCGCGCTTACCGGAAGCATCGAGCGCTTCTCAAAATGCACCTCGCGAACGCATTTTCTTCCGACGCGCGAGCCTTCTCGCGAAAACGACAGGCACATCATTTCAGTAAATCCATCGCTGTTTTTCCGGTCGAACTTTGCGCTTTGTGCGCGGCCTGCAAAGCATCGAATGCAATATATGCATCGTTTAGGCGACTCAAGCTGAGATCGAGATCGATGCGGCTCGACGCGCGATGCATCGGCGCCACCGCTTTGAAGTTGCCGTCGTCCGGGCGGCCGATGTGTGGAATGACGCCCGCGGGTGCGAGCACGCGTTCGGCATCGGCCTGTGGTAGTTTCGTTGCAGCGGGAAAACGCGCGAGCGCGAGACGGCCGATGACCACGCGCTCGTTTTCTCGTGCACCGGTACGCGGGTCGACGGATGAACGAGTGTAATCCACGGAGCCGTCGGCGTCGACGCGCACGCCGGTGGCTCGGCCGAGCGCGAGGTCGACCGGATCGATCCGCAATTCGGTCAGCGGACCATCGGGCGCGCCGAATCCCAACACCGGGCGGCCGTTAGAAGCAACGACCGTGCCGTTCGACATCGCGAGCGCGCCGTTTTGCGTGTACGCCGTACGCCCGCGCTCGTCGCTCGTAATGAAATAACTGTCACTTGGCGGCGCTACTGACATCGGATCGAGCACAAATCGTGCCGGTGAAACGTCATTTGCGACATCGGCGAACGCCGGTTGAGCGCCGGGAACGAATGCCCGGTTTGCATCGGCTGCGCGCTCGGTAATATACTCAAGCGCGTTCGCGGTTGCCGTGTTTACGAGCATGCGGCCTCCCGCGTTTCGAGCGACAGATCGATTCCACGACGCGCGAGCGCGTAACGCGCATCTTGGAGCGCTTTCGCAACCGCCGAGCGCACCGTGGGCGCGCAGACCGCTACGAGCGTAACGCGGGATCCCGAGGTGCGTAACGAAACGTGTACGCGCGATCGCGTGCCGTCGATAGTGAACGTCGCGCGCTGCTCGCGCCGCCGCACGCTCAAAAAGCTGCGCTCGATCTTGACCGCAAGCGACGAACGTTCGGCTCTGCGCTCCGGCGGCGGAACGCCTCGCGCCGTCGTTGCGCGCTGCGCGACGCGCGGGCTCGGTGCGAATGGCCGCGCGGGGGATTGTGCGGCGTTGCGTTCCGGCGGGCTGAGTCGACTCCCGGCGGCTTTGCTTGCGGGGGTTGCAGCCGGCGCCGCTTGTTCGTGGCGTGCTTTACTGAGATGCAAAGCCGAGTACCATGCTTGCGAGAGCGCGCGCCGGTCGATCGCTGCAAGCGGGGCGGTCAACACGCTGACTCGAAGTTGTTGCGTCATCATGGATGCTATGGTGCGCCGTCCGCATCACCGCTCGAATGCCGCTACGTTACCGGAATATTATTCGGTGACCGTTCTGCCGCGCCCGTCGTCGAATTGCCGGGCTTTTTGCAAGTACAGCGCGTGGTTCGCCAAGTCGAAGGTTGTGACGAAATTGCGCAATACTCCAAAGCCGATATTTCCGCCGTCGTTGCGATCGGCGAACGCACCGGCTGAGGCGAGCATTACATTCGCGTTGCGATTGTAGAGGTGGTACGGCCCGATTTTC
>JBDTFK010000035.1:0-3286 GCA_039937995.1 Vulcanimicrobiaceae bacterium
TCCGAGACCTCGGGTTCGTGCTCCATTCGCGCGAGCAGAATCAGCTTCTCGATAATCGTCCGCATCTTGCGCGATTCGTCGAGCATCGTTTCGTGAACGCGTGCAACGGCCTCGGTGTCTTTCACGACGCCCTGACGGAGCGCGTCCAAATAGCCCATGAAAATCGTTAGCGGCGTGCGCAATTCGTGCCCTGCATCGGCGATAAACCGACGCATTTCAGCCGATTGGCGATGCTGCTCGGCATTGGCGGCATTGAGCCGGTACGCAACGTCGTTGTACGCTGCAGTCAAATCGTAGAGTCCGGTGCCGTGCTCAAGAAGCAGCTTCGGCGAGAAGTCACCTTCGGCGATTCCGCGCAAGGCGTCGGTTACGTCGATTAGCGGCGATACGGCGCGGCGCGTGATCGCGCGGGCCGCCAACCAGGCAATAACGACGCACATGACGCCGATCGGGAAGATCACCATCCAATACCGGGCCATGAGCAACGCAAACTTGTCGAAATCCGGCTGCAGGACGATCGCGCCGCCGTCGACGCGGATGACGCGGCGATGCACGTTCATGAGTTCTGCCGCGATCAGCCCGGCCGTACTCGGCTGCGAGGTCGAATTTCCGGCGAGCCGGTGGCGGTTTACGTCGTAGACGTTGATGTGAATGCGCGAACGCGCTTCGTCCTTGACGAGGTTTGGGGCGTATTGCGCGAGCGTTTGGTGCTGCGCCGAGTAGTATTGCACGCGCTGTTCCGCGCGCGAGGCCGCAAAATCGACGCTGTCGTTTAGTCCGGCCGCGTAGAGAATAAATGCCAGCAACGACGACGCGCCGGCGACGACTCCGATAAGGACGACCGCCAGTAAAACGTACCCGCGCATGATGCGCAGGGCGAACGGCCGGAAACGCCGTTCATTCGGCACGAAGCGTATACCCGGCGCCCCGCACCGTTTGGATGAGCGGATGGGAGAAGTTCTCGTCGATCTTGACGCGCAGATACGAAATGTAGCGCTCGACGGCGTTCGGGCCGACTTCCTTGTCGTTTCCCCATACCAAATCGAGCAGCTCGTCACGGGTGAAAACGCGCCGCGGACGGCGGATTAGCGTGGTGAGTAGCTCGAACTCGAGCGGCGAAAGATCGATCTTCTTGCCCGCTCGCGCTACGGTGTGTTCGTCGAGGTTTACCACGACCTCATCGTAACTGAGGGTGTTGCGTTGTTCGATACGTGGGCGGCGCAATTTTGCTTCGATATGGGCAAGGAGCTCGGACATTTCGAAGGGCTTGCTTAGGTAGTCGTCGGCCCCGTGATTGAGCCCCTCGACGCGGTTTTCGACTTCACCTCGCGCGGAGAGCATGATGACCGGCGCTTCCGTGATCCTGCGAAGCATCGGCAAAAGCTCGATCCCGCTGATCATCGGCATCATCACGTCGAGGACGATGAGGTCGGGCTCCCACTCGCGCACCAGGTCGAGGCCCGCCGGGCCGTCGACGGCGGCGCGAACCGCATAGCCGTGATGCCCGAGCGTAAGCTCGAGCAGGTCGCGGATCCGGGGTTCATCGTCGATCACGGCGATGCGCGGGAGCAGGTCCGTCATGGATTCCAACCTAGCGAGTGCGGCTGATAGCCGATTGAGAGGCTTTCCCTGCCCCAAAGAAGGGGTCGGAGTGGCTTGAGAAAAGTAAAGCTTGCGTAAAGACACATTTGCACTTCCTATTATTTTGAAGTCGTGGAGGACTTTTCTGTGCGTAAATCCCTACAAGCGCTGCCCGCGATAATCGCGGCGGCACTTCTGGCAGCCTGTAGCTCGGGCGGCGGCTCGAGCCTTCCATCGGCGCCCGGCGCCGGCTCACCCGTTACCCTTTTGCATGCCTCGGCTCCGGCCGCGAGTTTCTCGCTCGTCGAGAACGGCACGGTCAACTCGAACGTCCACGTTATGGGCACCCTCGGATCGCCGTTGTATGCGCGGCCCGCAACGGGCATTTTGCCTTACAACCACGGCCTCGTGGAAACGAAGGTACAATTCGCCGTCGTGTATTGGGGCGCATCCGACCCGAACGCCGTTCAAGCGCGTTTGAATTCGTTCGTCGGCGCCGTCGGCGGAAGCGCGTGGCTCGGAACGACGAAGCAATACTACCAAATCGTCGGCTCGAAGAAGACGCACATCAGCAACCCGAGCGGGAACTTCGTCGGATCGTGGGTTGACACGACCAACGCGATCCCGATGCAACCGACGCAGGGACAAATCGCCCAAGAAGCTCAACGCGCCGCTACGCATTTCGGCAAGTCCGGCGTGCAGTTCTCCATCGTCGTCGCGACGGAGCACGGTCACAACTCGGCCGGCTTCGGCACGCAGTTCTGCGCGTATCACGGTAATTCCGGAACGCTCGTTTACACGAATCTCCCCTACATGCCCGATGCCGGCGCCAGCTGCGGTGCGAACATCATCAACAAGGGCGCATCGGGATTGCTCGACGGCGTCACGATCGTCTCCGGACACGAACTCGCGGAAGCGCAGACCGACCCGCAACCGCCCAGCGGCTGGAGCGGCAACAGCGGCGAGATCGGCGATATCTGCGCTTGGCAGAATATCCAAAACACGAAGTTCGGAACGCTGACCTTCCCAACGCAACCGCTCTACAGCGACAAGACCGGGAGTTGCGTCCAGTAGAAAATGTCTCCCGTAAAAATACAAGCCTCCGGGAAATCCCGGGGGCTTTTTTTGCGACTTTTCGCAGATGCCTCAATGCCGCTAACGAGCGGCGCGGCAGCGCCGATATCCACTTAGTGAATACCGTGACCAGCAGGTTCGCGCAGCTCGTGCTATGCGCGACGATTATTTCCGGATGCGGCGGTGGCGGCAGCGGAAACGCCGCCGATCCGATGCCCTCCACGACGCCCGCGAGCGCGCCCACGCCGGGTTCGCCGGCGGAGCGGACCACCAACGCATCGGGCACGGTCGTCGACGATCAAACGGGAGCACCGCTGCGCGGGGAACGCGTCGTCTTGATGCCGTGGGGACCTTGCGCACCGACCCCCGCGCCGACGGCGATTACGCCGGAGAGCGACGGATGCCCGACGCCGCTGCCCGCACCGCAGGCGACGACCGGCGCGAGCGGACAATTCGCGCTCGCGAATGCGCCGGACGGTCACTACGTGCTGATCGTCGGAAACGATACCGTCTCAACGCCGCCGCCCGGATACGCCCCTCCCGCCCCGTGCGGGGGATCGTGCCCGACGCCGACCGCCGCGCCCTTTACCGTGCAAGCAACGGTACACGACAACGTGATCCTTACCGGAGG
>JBDTFK010000036.1:0-9893 GCA_039937995.1 Vulcanimicrobiaceae bacterium
CGCGAGTTCTCATGCGGGTTCCGGAGAAATGTTCGGCGGCAGACGCGACGGTTTTTCGCGTTGCGGCTCCTCTGCCGGCGCTTTTTCCGGCACGGGCGGTGCAGCGGCAACCGCCGTACCGCCGGAGTTGCGATCGTAAGGCGTTTCACTCAAAATCGCGCGCACCTCTTCGGCGTCAACGGTTTCGTACTCCAGTAGCGAGCGAACCATGCGCTCGACTTTTGGCCAGTTGCCCGTCAAGATTCGCTTGCCGTTCTCGTAGCACTCTTCGATAATGCGTCGCACTTCGGAATCGATCTTGCTCGCTACTTCTTCCGAGTAGTTCCGCTCTTCGCCGAAATCGCGGCCTAGGAACACCTGATGATTCCCGCGACCGAATTGAATCGGCCCAAGATCGCTCATGCCGTATTGCGTTACCATGCGGCGCGCCAGTTCCGTTGCCTTTTGGAAGTCGTTGCTTGCTCCGGTGGTTACGTCGCCGAACTGGATCTCTTCGGCCAGGCGTCCGCCAAGCGCCATCGTAATTTGCGCGATGATCTCCTCGCGCGTCATTTGATGGCGATCGTCTTCGGGAAGCGACCAGGTCAGACCGAGCGCCATTCCGCGAGGGATGATCGTTACTTTGTGGACCGGATCGGCTTTGTCGAGTAAGCCGCCGAGGAGGGCGTGACCCGACTCGTGATACGCCGTGAGTTCTTTTTCTTTTGCCGACATCACGGTGGATTTGCGTTCGGGACCAACCATGACGCGATCGATCGCTTCGTCGCAATCTTCCATCTCGATAACGTTCTTATTCTTACGCGCGGCGAGCAGCGCGGCTTCATTTAAGAGATTTTCGAGATCGGCACCGGAGAAGCCCGGCGTGCGTTTTGCGAGCGTTTCCAACGAGACTTCTTTAGAGAGAGGCTTGTTGCGCGCGTGCACTTCGAGAATCTTGTGGCGACCGCGGAAATCCGCGCGATCGACGACGATTTGCCGGTCGAAGCGACCGGGTCGCAGCAACGCGGGATCGAGCACGTCGGGACGGTTGGTCGCGGCAATCAAAATGACGCCGGTATTTTGGTCGAACCCATCCATTTCCACGAGTAACTGGTTGAGCGTTTGTTCGCGCTCGTCGTGACCGCCGCCGAGGCCCGCACCGCGTTGGCGTCCGACGGCGTCGATTTCGTCGATGAAGACGATGCATGGGGCGGACTTTTTGGCTTGATCGAAGAGGTCGCGAACGCGCGACGCGCCGACGCCCACGAACATCTCGACAAAATCCGAACCCGAAATTGAGAAGAACGGCACGCCGGCTTCGCCCGCGATCGCGCGGGCCAACAACGTTTTCCCCGATCCGGGAGGTCCGAGCAACAGGACTCCTTTTGGAATTCGCGCGCCGAGCGCCTGATATTTCTTCGGGTATTTGAGAAAATCAACGATCTCGCCCAGCTCTTCTTTGGCTTCGTCAACCCCGGCGACATCGGCAAACGTGACCTTCGGGCGATTTTCCGACAACATTTTCGCGCGCGACCGTCCGAACGAGAGCGCCTGGCTCCCTCCGCTTTGCGCCTGGCGCAAAATAAAGAACACGAAGAGCACCATAAGGAGCAGCGGCGCGATGGTGATCAAGCTCGAGAACAGCCCGCTGTTCGTCGGTTGTTCGAAGCTGATTTGCCCGCTCTTGATGTGCGTCTCGACATCCTTGACGAACTCTTGGTCGGTGTTCGGCAACGAGACCGTGTAATGCCGGCCGCCCGCAAGGTCGCCGGTGGCCGACTGGCCGGTTGCGTGGAAGGATACGATTTGCCCGGCTTCAAGTTTTTGGTGCCAGACGCCGTAGTCGAGGCGCTGCGCGCCTTCGCCCGGCTGCATGACGCGTTCTACGATGAAGAATACGGCGAGCACCGCGAGGACGATCAAGAGAATCGATCGGAGATGTTTAGTCACGTTGATGTAAAACCGCTAACTTTCCTTAAATACCACCGGACGGAGCTGCGCCAAATAGGGGAGGTTCCGGAACACTTCCTGGTAGTCCAAACCGTAACCTACGACGAATTCGTCAGGAGATTGTAGCCCGGCGTACTCAACCGGCACATCGATGCGCCGGTTGTAGGGTTTGTCGAAGAGCACGCAAGAGCGCAGGCTCGCCGGGTTCCGCTCCCCCAGTAACGCTCGCAGATACGACAATGTGAGACCATTGTCGATGATGTCCTCGACAATCACGACCGCCCGGCCGGTGACCTGTTCGGCCGCGTCTTTGAGGATCCGGACCTCGCCGCTCGAGCGGGTCCGCTTCCCGTAGCTGGAAACGCATATGTAGTCCACAATAATTTCACTCGGCCCCTCCGAAACTGCCGCTAGAGCCCGCGCAAGATCCGAAACGACGTAGAGCGCCCCTTTCAACACACCAAGGAGCATCAGCGGTTGCCCACGGTAATCGGCGGCAATCCGAGCGGCGAGACCGGCGATGGCCGCTGAAATCTCCGCCTCAGTGTAGAGCGTCCGCTCGATTGCGCCGTCGTACGACTCTCTGAACCTCATTCGGGCTTCCCCCACGGGAGAATCGTACCCCGGTCGATTTCCAAAACGATACCCGGCTTCATATGGAATCGGCCCGAACCCTTGCTTTCCAGAGCTCTGACCGCAGCCTCGATATGGCTAAAATCCACATCGCGCAAGCCGTTTTGCCCGCCGAGCGCCATGCGGACTTCCCGGCGCAGACCGGCTCGCCCGCTCCTTGCCCGCTCTTCGCTTACGATCTCCGCCGTCCGAGCAACCGCCTCATCGAGTCCCGGAAAGAGCGGCCGGAGGGCTTCGAGGGCACGGCGCACAGCATTCCGGCGAATACCGCCGTCGGAGTTTGTGGGATCGACGGCGTATGGCAGGGCTCGCACATGACAGTAATACCGCAAATCTTGCGCGGGCACACGCAGGAGCGGACGCGCTAGCTCGACGCCGGCATCGAGCAAGCGGCGCGCGCGCATTCCCGCGATGCCTTCCGGCCCCGCGCCCCGCAAAAGGGCGAGCAAGACGGTTTCGCTTTGATCCTCGCTATGATGCGCGGTTGCGATGACATTTGCGTTGCGGTCTCGCGCGATCGCTACGAGCGCGGCATAGCGATCGTCGCGCAAGGCTTGTTCGCCCAGGCCCGCGCCGGGAATCGCGCTCACGCGAACGGGCAATCCAAATGCAGCGCCGATGCGAAGGACGACGCACTCATCCTGCCACGCGGAATCCCGCGTGCCGTGATGGACGTATGCGAGACTCAGATCCAAATCCATCGGCTTCGCAACTGCGGCGAGCGCCGCTGCGAGGGCGACGGAATCCGCCCCACCGCTGCATGCGACGACGATGCGATCGCCGCGCCGCACGACGGCATCGCGCTCGATCGCTTGTTCGATGGCCGATTCGGGTTTAGCTCCGCGCATTGCTAGCGGACATGGCGCGCGATCTCCCGCTCGACGTCGCGCTTGGCAACGTCCTCGCGTTTGTCCCACATCTTCTTTCCGCGCGCGAGACCCAATTCAACCTTCACCATGCCGCGCGTGAAATACATGCGCAGCGGCACGATCGTTAATCCTTTCTCTTTTACTTTTCCCATCAGCGCTTTAATCTGGTCGCGATGCAAAAGCAACTTACGCGGCCGAGTGGGATCGACGTTCGAGAAGCTGCCCTGCTTGTAGGGTGGAACGTGCATGCTCATGAGCCATGCCTCGCCATCGCGAAAACGGGCGTAAGCTTCGTTCAAGCTTACGCCGCCGGCCCGAATCGACTTCACCTCGGTTCCGGTGAGCGCGAGTCCCGCCTCAAGCGATTCGAGAATGTGATATTCGTGGCGAGCGCGCCGGTTGTCGATGGCGGGCGCGTTGTGACGTTTCTTCTCTTCCGCAGCTTTTGCGCGCTGCTGTTTCATCTTTGCCATGGATCGTTTTACGGTTTCGTTGCTGGGTTGCGACGGTCGTTCGCTGCGTCGAGCGGACCCATCGAAACGAAATTTCCTTCGGCCGCCACGAGCATCTTGCCCGATGCGTCCGACACGCTCGCCACGAGACCGAGAACGTTCCTGCGTTGCCATGCAACGCGGCCACGCACGTCGAGCGAAATCCCTAGCGGCACCGGCTTGCGAAAGCGAACGCTCATGCTGCCCGTGACGCCGCGATGTCCCGCCGCTCCGGCCGCGTGCGCCATTGCCTCGTCGAGCAGCGCGATCGCGATTCCGCCGTGCGCGATGTTTCTCCAACCCTGATAGTCCGGACCGAGCGTCACGTGCGCGCGAACTCCGTCATCGTCATCGTCGAAGTGAAGATGCAGCCCGATCGGATTGTCCGGGCCGCATGCGAAACAGTTTCCGTCGTCGACCGGAACCTGCACTAGCGTCCGGTCTCCAAGCGCATCGCGAGATACTCCGGAAGTTGCGCTTCGTGAATTTTTTCCTGCACCACGCCGACGGGATAGTCGTAACGCACCCATTCGACGCGGCGCGACCCGTCATCGAACCGCACAAACGATGCGTCGGGATTCAGATCGCGCGGCTGTCCAACGCTGCCGACGTCGACGATGTAACGCTTACTCGGTTCGAGATCGAGGTACCCGCCTTTTTGCATGTGTTTATGGCTAACACTGCCGTCCGGTTCCAGCACCCAATATTCGGCAATGTGCGTGTGACCGACAAAAATCAACGGCGCGTCGGTCGCCTCGAACGCTCGGAGCGCCGCCCGCTTGTCTAAAATGTATTCAAAATAGTTTACCGGCGCGCCATGCACTAAGAGAAAATCGGGGAGTCGCAGCTCGTACGACAATCCGTTGAGCCACTCGCGGTTTTCGCCGTCGAGAACCTGTTGCGTCCACGCGATTGCGGCGCGAGCGACGTCGTTGAAATACTCGACGCCAAAATTCTCAAGAGCCGCAAGGTCGTGATTTCCAAGAACGGAATGTTTGGCGCGCTCGCGAACCATTCGCGCGCATTCGTTGGGGTTCGGCCCGTACCCGACGATATCGCCCAGGCACAGGACGACGTCGTCGTCGTCGATCAGCGCAAACGCGCGCTGCAGCGATTCCAGGTTTCCGTGGACGTCCGAAACGATCGAATACTTCACGCCACGACCTCGGCAAGAACCGCCTCGAACGCGCCTTCGAAAGCGCGCCGCATTTCAGGCGTGCCCGCGCTGACGCGAACGTATCGGTCGAGCGGCGCTGCACCCGGTTTGCGGATCCACACGCCGCGTTGCAGCAACTCGTCCATCACGCGCGTGGCGCGCGCGGCGCTCCCACAATCGATGCAGACGAAGTTTGTGAGCGATTCGAGCGCATGCAAGCCTACATCGCGCGCAATGCGGTAGTAGTCCTGCCGGGCGCGGGAGGTCTCCTCCACCACGTATGCCCGGAAAGCGTCGTCGGCGAGCGACGCAACTGCACCGATTTGGGCGTTTCGATTCACTCCGTAGTGCAGGCGAATTTTCTGCAAGGTTTGCATGGTGGTTTGCGGCGCGACGGCGTAGCCGATACGCGCCCCCGCCATACCGTACGCCTTCGAAAACGTTCGCATCCGAATAAGGCGCTCGTCGAGCCGCAGCGGCATCAAGTCACCTTGCGGGACGAAGTCCGCATACGCTTCATCGAGCATGACGAGCGTATTGCCCGGCAATGCGTCGAGAAACCGAACCAAGTCGGCGGTCCCGACAAACGTGCCGCTAGGATTGTCGGGGTTTGCAAGATAGACCAGGGCGGCGCTTTCGCGTTTTGCCGCGGCGGCGAGAGCGTCGAGATCCACATTTCCGTCGTCGCAATAGTCGGCCGTAACCAGCCGGCATCCGTAACCCGAAACGTGGTAGTTGAACGTCGGGTACGAACCGCGCGTCGTCAGCGCCGCGGCTCCGGGCGAAACGTAGGCGCGCACGACGAGCCCCATAAGTTCGTCGATGCCCGATCCGACCACGATTTCTTCAATCCGGCACGCGTGTTTAGCCGCGAGCGCTTCGCGCAGCGCGAACGACTCGGGATCGCCGTACCACGAGATTCGCGGCAGTTCCGAAGCCATCGCTTCAACGGCTCGCGGCGACGGACCAAACGAACTTTCATTTGCACCCAACCGCACGAGCGACGAGCGGCCCGTTTCACGCATCAATTGCTCGGGACCGATAAACGGTGTCATGGGCGGGATCGCTTCGATTGCGGGTGCCGGTCGAATCACCTGGATGCTTTCTCTACGTTGAACTGTGTCTTACGCAAAACGCCGGATGTGCACGGACGTTCCCGCCGCAAACTCCTCGTCGCGTTCCCCTATGGTGAGATACCCGTCGCAACGAGCAGTCAGGCTCACCATAGAAGAGCGCAGGGGAAGTGGATGCGCCACGAGGGTTGCTCCCTCATTCCGTAGCGCGACCGGAACGTACCAGGTCCAACCCGGACGGCCGCTCACCGGCGCGTCGAGGACAGCGGTCAAACCCTCCGGCCGCGGCTCCGCGCCGGTGAGCGCACGGATGATGGGCGCCGCAACCGCTTCGAGAATCACGAGCGCCGAAGTCGGATTCCCCGGCAGCCCGATGACCGGCTTACTCCCAACCGCCGCCAGAACCGTCGGCTTGCCCGGTTTGACTCTGAGCCCGTGGACGATCGTTCCGGGAGCACCCAGCGTTGCAATTGCGTCCGGAGTCCGGTCCCGGTCGCCGACCGAGGATCCGCCGGTAACGATGACGGCGTCGCACGCCTCCAAGGCGTCCGCGAGGGCCGTTTCGAGAGCCGGGGGTTCGTCATGGGCCGTCGGAATGTGCTGCACCTCCGCGCCCGTCGCGCGCAGCGAACCGGCAATCGCAAAGCGGTTTGAATCACGAATTTGCCCGATCCGAGGTACGTCGCCCGGCGGGATCAATTCGTCTCCGCTCGAGATGACGGCAATTCTGGGGCGGCGGAAAACGCGCACGCTCGTGATGCCGAGCGTCGCCAAAACTCCGAGTTGCGGTCCGCCGACGCGCGTTCCCGGATTGAGGACCAGTTCGCCTTCGGGCATATCGCCGGCGCGCGGATTGACGTTGTCACCCACGGCAATGCCGTGGGAAACGTCAACTTCAAAGGAGTCGAAACTCGCCTCTTCGATCGGCACGACCGCGTCTGCGCCGCGAGGGACGACTCCGCCGGTGGGAATACGTAGCGCCGAACCTCGCGGCAGCACACCGCTCCAGGCCAAGCCCATCGCGATCTCGCCGAGAATCGGAAGACGTCCCGGGACGCAGTCGGATGCGAGCGCAAATCCATCCATCGCCGAACGCGGAGCATCGGGATAATCACGATCCGCATAGACGGATGCCCCGAGGATTCGTCCGTACGAATCCTCGAGCGCAACGAGTTCGACCTGTGGAGCGCGCAGCGCAACTGCGGCAAAAAACGCCGCAATCGCATCCTCCGGCGACAAAAGATTTTCTTCTCGAAAGCCGAAGCGGCGCTCTTTCATGCTCGATATCGTTGCATTGCGTCGCGACCCGGATCGCGTTCGACGTTCGGCCCAACGCCGTGGGCTCGATGCCTCATTCGTCGACGAGGTTCTGCGTTTGGATGCCGAGTACCGCTCGGCGCTCGGCAACGTGGAAAACGCGCAAGCGCAAAAAAACCGGCTCTCATCGGAGATTGCAAAAGCGGCCGACAAAGCCGCGGCGGCTCGCGAACTCCTCCCCAAACTCGACGAACTCTCGGACGCAATCGCCGCCGCCCAGAGACACGCGAGAGATCTCTCGGGCGAAACGCCGGGCTCGCCTCTGCGAATTATTCTCGAAAATACCCAAAACGTTCTCGACGATTCCATTCCCGACGGCAAGAACTCATCGGACAACGTCGTCGTGCGAGCTTGGGGCGAGCCGCGCGCGTTCGATTTCGCACCGAAGCCGCACTGGGAGCTCGGCGAGATACTCGATATTCTCGACTTCGAGCGAGCGGCAAAACTTTCGGGCAGCCGGTTTGCCGTGCTTAAAGGCAAAGGAGCGCGCCTCTCGCGCGCAATCGCGCAGTTTTTTCTCGACCGCGCCTCGGAACGCGGATACGTCGAGATCGCACCACCCTTTCTTGTAACGCGCGAAACGATGTGGTCCACGGGACAGCTCTCGAAATTTTCGGACGCCATGTTTCAAGATCGCGACGCCGACCTGTTCATGATCCCAACCGCGGAGGTACCGCTTACGGCTCTTCACGGAGAAGAGATTTTGCCGCTCGAGAGTCTGCCGCGAAAATACGCCGCCTATTCGCCGTGCTTTCGCAAAGAGGCCGGTGCTGCGGGTAAAGATACGCGCGGCCTGGTCCGTCAACATCAATTCGAAAAAGTCGAACTCGTCTGGCTTGCACTCCCGGAGTCATCGCCGGAAGCCCTCGAACGGCTTACCGCAGACGCGCAATTGCTCCTTGAGGAGCTCGAACTTCCGCACCGGGTCGTTTCGCTGTGCGCCGGAGACGTCGGATTCACCGCGTCGAAGACCTACGATTTGGAGGTCTGGGTTCCGAGCGCCGGCGTCTATCGCGAGATCAGCTCGTGTTCCAACTGCACCGATTTTCAAGCGCGACGCGCCGGTCTTCGATTTCGGCGCGACGCAACATCGAAACCGGAACTTCTCCATACGCTCAACGGTTCGGGCCTCGCAATCGGACGGACGCTTCTTGCCGTTATGGAGAACAATCAGCAGGCCGATGGAAGCATCGTGATTCCCCGGGCGTTACGCTCCTACACCGGATTCGATCGAATTACACGCCGGTAGCGCGCGCCACAGCGTCCGCGAGAGCGTCGACGGCGGCGGATTTTTCCGGAACGGCCGACCCCGCGTGGAAAAGCGCTTCGATTCGTACTTGCGTGTGCGTGGCATCGATCTCATCGAACGTGCAGCGAATGCGCTCGTTGTTGATGACGCCGAAGCCGGCCTCTATCAGTCGTCCGTTGCGGTCGTCGACGTAGACGTTTGCCCCGAGCGTGCTTTCGATTTCGATCAGCGCGCGTTCGTACGCCGCTTCAAACGCGAGGCGTACTTCGACGGTTCGGTGCGGGCGAAGCCCGATCCGCGACGAGGTGCCGGGGCGCAGCCACTTCAGGAAGAAACTCAAAGAAACGGCCGGTCACGAAAGCTCGGCAACGAGATCGAGCAAACGCTGCCGATCCAAAAAACGGATGTGGCCGCGTTCGCGTTTGAGAAGGTCGCGGCTTTCAAGGTCGGCGATGGCGCGCGCGGCGACTTCTTTCACCGTGCCCGCGCTCGCGGCTATTTGTGCCTGGGTCAAGTTCGGTAGCGGGGACTCGGCGGGACTCAATCCCTGCTCGGGAGATGCGTAGGGTATCAGGACGGACGCGATTCTCGCAAGAATAGGTTGCGTTGCCTGCGAGGCGAGCGATTCCGCTAAAGAGCGGATGCGCTGAGCGCAAACGCGACCCAGAGCAACGAGTAGCGCAGGGTCTTCGATTCCGGCATTCGCAATGGATTCGCGCGGAACGCGCAGATAGCGGGCGGTCTTGCTCAAGACGATGGTACGGGCGAATGAGAGCGACCGATCGAAAAATTCCGTTTCGCCGAAGATTTCGTACGGGATAACTTCGTAGAAAATGCGCGCGCGAGTCGCGGCGGCCCCACTCGAAAGCGCGACGACCCCTTCGCAGACGACACCGATGAACGGCCAATCACCGTTGTCCGGAACGATCGTTTGACCCCGTCGCGTTGCGTGCATCGTCGTCACCCGCGCCAGCGTGCTAAGCGTCGCCTCCCGAAGGTCGCGAAACGCGCTACACCGCTTGAGCATCGTTGCGGGAGACGAAGCGTTTCCATTCCCATCGGCGCGCCGCAAGGAAATGTGCCACTCGCGGTTTCCAACGCGTCGCGGTTCGAAGGTAACGTCCGTCGTAAGGGTCTGCGAAAGCCAAACGGAGAGACCGCGAGGTTCGTTTTCCG
>JBDTFK010000037.1:0-2842 GCA_039937995.1 Vulcanimicrobiaceae bacterium
ATGCTTGAGCATGGATCGTAACCCGAAATCTCAGCAACTTACATAAAATAGGAATCAAAAACGCATGAAACGATTTTCGTTGAAGCGTCCCTTGGTTGCGATGCTGACGCTACTCTTCGCGATCTGCCAGGTAACATGGGCACTGGCGGGTACGACGGGTGGGCTCGGCGGGCAAGTATCGGACGAGAACGGATCGCCGGTTGCGGGTGCTGATGTGAAAGTCAGCTCCGCATCGCAGTCGGCGTCCGCGATAACCGACTCAACGGGCCATTTCGCGTTCATTTCGCTCGCACCGGACACGTACACGGTGTCGGTTGAAAAGAACGGCTTTGACCCGACTTCCGACGGGGGCGTCTCCGTCTTTGCAGATAACCAAGTCGCGCTTTCGTTTAAGCTCACCAAAGCGCTTAAAGAAATCGCGCGAGTAACATCAAAATCAGCGGGCGCGCTCGTGAAAGCGGGTACGACCTCCGACGTTTACTCCGTCAATGCATCGACCGCGGCCAAGATGACGGGTCTCGGTGGCGGCGGCGGACTCGACAACGCCTATTCCGCGATCGCGTCGGTTCCCGGCGCGTTCGTTCCCGTCGGTCAATCCGGCTGGTTCCAAGCGGTATTCATTCGCGGCGGCGCCTTCGACCAAGTCGGGTACGAAGTGGACGGCGTCCCGGTGAACCGCGCGTTCGACAACTATCCGTCGTCGACCGCATCGGCTTTGGGGCAGCAAGAGCTCCAAGTCTATACCGGCGCGTCACCCGCCAATGCCGAAGGGCAGGGCATTTCGGGATTCATCAATCAGGTGGTACGAACCGGAACCTATCCGGGATTCGGGAGTTCTGATCTGGGGATCGGCACACCGGCGTTCTACCACAAAGCCAACGTGGAAGCCGGCGGCGCGTCGCCGGATCGTCTCTTCTCGTACTACGCGGGATTAGGCGGATACAATCAAGACCAACGCCTCTTCGATTCGAACAACGGCGCGAGCATTTCGAGTCTGTGGGGCGCGCCGGTCGATGAAGGCGTTCCCTCGGGCTTCTACCCGGCCGGCGCGTGCCCGGTAGGGGGTGCGACGAACGCGAATTACGACGTCTGTTACGCGAACGGCGCAACGGGACCGGGCGGTTATGTCATCGGCCCGTTCCAATATGGCGCGTCGTCGTCGTTAGCCGACCGGGAGTCGGTACTCAACTTCCATTTCGCGATCCCGCACCATCACGACGGCGGGCGCGACGATTTGCAGTTGCTCTATCAGGCGTCCGATATCAATACCTCGTTCTACAACTCGCCAAGCGACATCCCGTCGTCGATCTTTGCGGCCGACAACGGGTTGCCGGGAAGCATCGGCTTGGGCCTGACGACTCCGACGTTCACGCCGGGTTATCAATACGGCGGAGCGCTGGGTGCGGCACTTCCTGCGTCGTTTAGTCTCGGGTCTGTCTCGCAATACGGATACCCATCGCAGCCGCGCGACGGTTTCGGCAGCAACATTCCGGGAACGCTACGCGATTCAACCAATAACGGAATCGGCGTGGTAAAACTGCAGTACCAGCGCAATTTCGGTTCGTCGGCGTATCTGCGGATCTACGGGTACACGCTCTATTCGAATTGGTTCCTTTACGGACCCAATACGACTTGGGCAAACTATATCGGCCCGAACCCTTCCGACTACGAACTCGAGTCACATACACGTGGTTTAAGCGCCACGTTCGCAAAGCAATTGAACCCGCAGAATTTGTTGCAAATTCAAGGGTCGTACGCCACGGCGTCTTCTCTGCGAAGCAACAACACCCAAATGGGGAACGGAAGTCAAGTCCTCGGCCTAGTCGTCAACGCTAATGATCCCTTTGGGGGATTATGCTATGCGTTGCCGGCAAGCACCGGCGCCGCAACGGCGACGGCGTGCAGCGCGACGCAGGGGGGAACGCCCTCGACGTTTACCATCCATCAGGCATACCAAGCGTCGCAAGGTGGGGTGCAGCCGGCAAACCTCGCCGGTGTAACCTGCGGCGGCGCTCCATGCGAATGGTTAGCCGTTGAAAACGGAGCCAGAGCAACCTTCAACACGGTCACCCCGAAGTTTTCGGCAGCATCGATTACCGACGAATGGGACCCGAGTGACCGACTCCATTTCAATCTCGGTTTACGGCTAGACCGGTTTGAATACGTTCCCGGCTCGACGGCGGGCGATGCTCGTGCGCTGTGGTTCAATTCGTGGAACAACGCGATGTGCGTCGATCCCAAAGACGGCGTATTCGTTCCCGTACCGAAGTCCGACATTTCGACGGGATGCGCCTCGGCGACGAACTTCAACAATGCCGATTACCAACCGGCAACGCTGAGCAATATCAACGACATCAGCGTGCGGAGCGTGCTGCAACCGAGGTTCGGCGCAACGTACACCGTCAATCCCCAGAACGTGCTGCGGTTTAGCTACGGGAAATACGCTCAGGCGCCTAACGCATCGTTCTACCAATACAACACGCTCCAGCAAGATCTCCCGGATTTCATCGGACCTCGCATGTATGCTTTCGGGCGCACGCAACCGACCTATGACTTCCCGGCTCAGATCAGCTTCAACACCGACATGTCGTGGGAGCACCAATTCCGCGGAACGGACATGAGTTTCAAACTCACGCCGTTCTACCGGAAGACGCAAGACCAAGTCCAGCAGTTCCCGATCGATCCCAAGACGGGGTTCGTCTCGGGTCTCAACGTCGGCAATCAAACGAGTAAGGGCGTCGAGCTTCAACTCGAAAAAGGCGACTTCTCGCGTAACGGGTTTGCAGCGATGCTTTCCTACACGTACACCGACGCCACAATAAAGTATTCGCAGCTCTCCAAT
>JBDTFK010000038.1:0-2670 GCA_039937995.1 Vulcanimicrobiaceae bacterium
TGCAAGCGCACGGTAATCTGCGCTTCCGCGCCCGGCACGCCTTCATGGCGCGCTTCAATAGCGATTCCGGTGAGCGCGTTGCGCAACTGCGGGCGGCTTCGCGCGATGAGGCGTACGATGTTCGACCCGACCGGGGTTACTTCAAAGGAAGCAACGGCCGACTGGAGTTCGATGGTGGTTCCGTTTTCGATTGCCCCGGCGACGCTATAGGCGATTTCGATTCGGCGCTCCTCGCCCGGCGCGACGTCGCCGATGTGCGCTCCGCTTCGCGAAAGCAGCGGGGAGTTGCCCTGCTCGTCGTCGAGATCGGCATGCTCGAGTTGGCCCGTGCCGACGAGATACACGAGGCCGTCGGGCAGATTGAACCGGACGCGAACGCCCGACGCCGACGCGCCGCCTTGATTGCGAAACGTAAACGTGGCGCGCACCGTCATTCCAGGTTCCAACTCGCGGTCGGGCGAAACGACGAGCGTTCGGAGACCTTCCGGTAACGTTGGTGCTCCGGGCGCAAAAACTTCCGCTAGGGTGCGCATGACGTCGTGAGGGTTCGCCGCTCGCGAGTCGCCCCCCGCTTGAACGAGGATGCCCCAGATGCTCGCTGTTAACGACAATCATATCGCCGACGCGGTCGCTCGACTCGGCGCAGAGAATGCGTTCCAAGTTCTTGCACGTGCGCGCGAGATTGAAGCGACCGGCAAACGCGTCGTGCACATGGAAATCGGCGAGCCCGATTTCGACACGCCCGAGCATATTAAGAAGGCGGCGGTCGAATCGCTGATGGCGCACGACACGCACTACACGCCGTCGGCTGGAATCATCGAACTGCGCGACACGATTGCCGACTACGCGTCGCGCTCGCGCAAGATGCCCAAGCCGTACAAAGCGGCGAACGTCACGGTTTCGCCCGGCGCAAAGCCGGTCATCTGGAACATCTTGAGCGCGCTGCTCAATCCGGGCGACGATTTCATCTATTTCGATCCGGCATATCCCGCGTACGGCTCGGCCTCAACCTACTTGCAAGCCAACGTCATCCGCATCCCGCTGCGCGAATCGCGCAACTGGCGCATGGATCTCGACGAGCTTGCCGGCCGCGTATCCAACCGCACGAAAGCGATCGTCATCAACTCGCCGCACAACCCGACCGGCGGCGTCCTGCTACGCGAAGATCTGGAGCGCATCGCCGAACTCGCGCAGGAACACGACTTCCTTGTCATAGCCGACGAGATTTACAGCCGCAACTTCTATCTCGACTCCGGCTATATCTCGATCGCGTCGCTGCCCGGCATGCAGGAGCGCACGATTATCGTCGACGGCTTCTCGAAATCCTACGCCATGACGGGCTGGCGGCTCGGCTACGCAATCATGCCCGAGGAAATCAACAAAGTCGTCACACTCTTCAACAACAACACGTTTAGCTGCGTCGCGACGTTCGTTCAAAAAGCCGGCATCGCCGCGTTGACCGGTCCCGACGAGCCCGTGCGCAAGATGAACGACATCTTCCGCGAGCGGCGCGACCGCCTGGTATCCGGGCTAAACAAGATTCCCGGAATGAGCTGTACGCTGCCGGAGGGCGCTTTTTACGCGTTTCCCAACGTCAGCCGGATTACGACCGACGATAAGGCCCTTGCGAGTTATCTGCTAGAAGAAGGCGGCGTCGCATGCGGCGGCGGCTCTTCTTTCGGACCTGCCGGCAAAGGCTACCTACGCTTTTCCTACGCCGCCTCGCTCGACGACATCGATTACGCCCTCGCCCAAATAGCCGCCGTCACCCCGCACTTCAAAGGCTAGGAGTCTGTCGGGCTTCTACGGCGAGAACTGCGCTTAGGCGCGCGGCCTCGAAGCGGTACTCAAGGTGGCGCAAGACCTCGCACGAGCGTATGCGGCGTGGACGGAAGACCGCGACGCATTGCCCTTCGCGACGGCGCACGCTTCGGAATGCGATCCCGTCGACGGCATTTTTTACATATAGCGCCCGCGCGTATCGCTGCGAAGCGCCGTACGAATCGGGATCGTAGATCGCCGCGCGCGGCGAGCGCGCGCGTATGTCGTCGAAGCGTCCGTCGATACGAACGCGATAGACGCGCATTTGCACGATTTCACTTCGCAGCCCGGCGTCCCGAAGGAATCGCCCCCGGTGATACGCCGTTTCCGCAATCGCGGTCGCTTCGTCGTGAGCGGCGTAAAACACGCCGTAACTGCCATCCGAGAATCGGCTTGGCATCGTGTGCGTAAAGGCCGCCATTACCGCTCCGGTGCCCGGGCCCGCGATGCGCTCTTCGGCGCGCACCATGGAGAGTTCGCCGGCTTCGTCGAGAACGCGCGGGTTCGTTGCGGCTTCGAGGGCGACGACCGCGTCGAGATCGGCAGGATCGGCAACGCTTTCGAAAATGCCGACAGTAGGATAAAGCGACGGGATGATCCGATACGCCGCCCGCCAATCGATGCGGCTTACCATCCCCGCTGGCCGTCGACGTAACGGCGAACGCGATAGAGGTTCGCGACCTTCCCCGCCGTCATAATTTCGAGCGGCGACGCACCGGCGAATTCCGGATCCGCGTTGGGATTGCGCAGCCATTCGAGACGCGCCGCCTCGCGAGGCAGCAAAATCCGAAGCGCCTTGTAAATCCCGAGCACGTACGAAACTCGTTCGAGTGTATCGGGAGAGAGCCG
>JBDTFK010000039.1:0-4843 GCA_039937995.1 Vulcanimicrobiaceae bacterium
GCTGTGCGGTATCGAACGTCGGCGATCACGTGCCGTTCGCCGAGGGTAAGTACGCCCGCCGCCATATCCTCGCCACGGTCGAACACGATCGTTTTGAACCCGTGGAACGCGCGCAAGTCGATCGCCCCGTCGGCCACGACGACCGTATCCTTCGCGACAGCGCTTGCAACGCTACGTAGCGATGTCACGCCCTCGGCAAGCGGAACTTCGATGACGCGATATCCGTGCGCTTGCGCGACATTGCCGAAGCCGGCACGCCCAATTGCGTTGCCGCGCGCGCCGTTGCCGACGAAGGCGGTACGGTCCACGAGGAGCACATCACCGCCATCGAAGAGGCCTGGCGCGGCAATATGCCCTGCAATCGGAACGTCGATGCGCGCAAACTCGGCTTGCATGCGGTCCGCGCTCCCGCGGCGCGACATCGCCGTCGGTCGCGCGATCAGCGCGCCGTCTTCGAAAACAACCGCGGCGTCGCACGCGGCGCAATCGTGCGGGTCGCCGCCGGCGGTCTCCGCGACGATGATTTCAACGCCGAAATATTCGAGCGTCGTACGCAAAATCTCGTGTTGCGCGAGCGCGCGAGCGAAAACCGCGCCCGACTCGCCCGGCATGGACCGAGCATTTTCGAGGCTTACCGTCGGGCGAATAAGTACGGCCGCGCGAAGTTTACCCGTGGGCGTACCCACGAGCCGCGGGCCAAAGGCAATCGCGTCCTTGGTCATGATTCCCGTTTACGGAATGGCGTGATAGGGCGACGGATACGGGACCGAGCCGAGAAAGTCCGCCATATCGGTCGAGAGGAGGTCGGGCAGCGCAAGCGGCGGCAGACCCAAGATCTCTTCCTCAGTTTTGAGAACGCTCGCGACCGAAAGGTGGCTGTGACCGACGTAGCCTTGCTTGGCAAGGGGTGAAACGACGAGGGCATAGCTTCGAGCCCGATTCACCCGATCGCCCGATCCCATGATCCCGTCGGCAACGATGAAGACCGCCGTGGACGACCAATGGGGCGTGTGGGTGAGGAAATCGACGATAGCTCCGAGCCCGCGATCCGCATCCGCCGCCCCTTCTGCACCGGGCGCCGTGGGCAACCAAACATACGCGAACGTGGGTTCGGCATCGCCGGCCACGAGCGGACCCATATCGCTTACGAACGCTTGCGCGCGAGCGATATTGCTAATTTGGGGGTTCCAACCCGGGTAGTCGAGATCGACGTGGCCGGAAAGTGCCGCTAGAGCCGGTACATCGAGCGTGTAGGTTCCACCGAGCGGAGGCGTTCGGACGACCGCCGCGCGGCCTTTGCGGGCCGGCCCCTGCCCGGGAGCCGTCGCGGGCTGATAGCCGGAGAGATTGAGCAGCGCCCCATAGTCGCGAAATGAAATGCCCTTGCGCGCAAGGGCGTTGAAGAGATATCCCGCGCGGCTATAATCCTCCGGGTCCTGCGCGTGCGCATCGAGCGGCGCACGGCCGGAATTGACGGGCAACGTCCGCTGCGCGTAGAGCGTCGCTACGCCGCCGAGCGCGAACTGCATATTTGCATCGACGTCCATGTCGTTGACGTAGAAATTGTCGGCGAGCCCATATGCCTGCGCCAGCGCGTGCAAATTCGGCGTTTCGGTCTGCGCGGCGTTCGGGCCGAACGTCGCATCGAAGCTGCCCGTACCCACGGAGATGTATACCACCCGGTCGATGACGTTGCTGCGTCGATTCGATCGCAGTGCCGGGACGGTCGCGTTGCTGCGCGCCGCCGAGACGGCGCGATTGTATCGCAGTGCCGAGAGCGTTACTTTAACGAGCGGCAGCGTCTTCATATCGATACGCTGCAAGAGCCCCCAGCCGTCCACGCCTTTCGCGTCGGCGACGTAGAGATAGCGGCCGTCGGGCGAAAGTGCTAGGGCACTTGGGTACCAGCCGGTCGGAATAAGCCCCAGTCGATGAAGTTGAGCGGGATTGCGCGCATCGAGTACGGCGACGGCGTTCAATCCCGCGAGTGCGACGTAGAGCCGCTTGCCGTCGCGGCTGAGGACTTGCGCCGAAGGCTGCGTTCCGTACGGCGCGTTGACGAAGAGGCGTAAATCCAAACCGGCAACCACGCGCGGCTCGCCGGAAAGCGCGACGGTCGCGATGCGGTCGACGTTTTGCATTGCCACGTACGCAAACTGCCCGTCGTGACGCGCGACGATGGACCCCGGACGCGCACCACCGATGAGATCCACGCCGTCCGGAGCCGGATCCATGCGCACGGCCGTATCGTTGTCGGGCTCGCCGAAATCGCCGGCCGCATCGAGCGTGATTGCCGAAAGAGACGACGTTTTGTACGGATCGTTTGCAGGATTGGCGAATTGTGGTTCGACGGCGGGTTGCGGCAGCGGTTGGTAACGCGAGAGACCGCCGTTCGTGACGTACGCGTGCGTGCTCGAAACCGCTACGTCGAACGGATAGAATCCGACGCTGCGGCGATGCATCGCACGACGGGAAGCGATATCGATCGACGTAACCTCGCCGCTTAGGTTACTCGCGACGTAGGCCGTGCGCCCGTCGAGAGCAACGTCGATCATCGCCGGAAAACCGGCGCACGGAATTGCGTTTGCTTCTTGCGCTAACCCGCCGTCCGCACCGAGATCGAACAACCGAATGACGTTCTTAGCGCCGTCAGAGGCAAGGACGAGCGTCCGGCCCGGCCGTCCGGGATCGGCAACAGCCGCAAGGCCTTCGAAAAACGTCTCCGCGGGCGCGTGATAGACGCTCGCGACGCGCATCGTCCGGGTGTCCACGACCGCGAGGGAAAAGCCGGCGATCAGATTCCCCGCGCCGGCAGGTAGGGCGCTCGGCGAGGCCGCGTCTTGCTGATCGTTACTTACGATGGCCCAGCGTCCATCGGGGCTCACGGCGACCCCGAGCGGGTTCGTGCCGACGAAGATCGTTTGGCCAACCGGAGCGGCTATGCGTCCGTCGGGCAAGACAGCGTCGGTAGCCCTCCCGGGCGAAGCCCCGGCGGGCCGCACGCCCGCAGGCGCGGAGTAGACGGCCAAGGGAGCCGGGCGCGGACCCGCACCCAACAAAACGGCGGCCAATGCCGCCGCTAATGGTCCTCGGAAATACACGCCTTAAGGCTACGGATGCCGAACGCCGCCTACCTGCCCGAAACCAAACGCCGCGGCGCGCCGTAGATGGTTCATGATAGCGGATTCTGACTACGGGCGAGTGCTCGATCTGCTGGCCCATCAGCGTTTTCCGCCCTTCGTAAGCTACGTCGACGCAGTCGCTTTACGCGGCGTCCCCGATGAGGGCAACGCGCACGGCCCCAGACGCATCACCGTTGACACCCGCACGAAAACGATCCTCGAGGGAACGCCGAGTCATATCGACACCGGGAGGCGCGCGAGCAGAGATACCAATCCCGTCACTGCACCCGCTTTCGATCCCACGTGCTACCGCGCCACGAACGAGACGCGCGCAACGTACAACGGCCGCGATGCCGTGCTCTTCACGCTCCTGCCCACGTGCGGACCGCACGACGACTACATCTTCTCCGCATTGTATGCCGATGCGAACACATTCGCGCCCCTAGCGGCGACCGGAACGGTCAGCGATAGCGAAGGCGGCGGCGGAGCGCACGCGGATGTCGAACAACGTTTTGCGATTTTCAGCGGTTACATCATGCCGTCACTCTTAAGTGTAAACGTTAAAGGGACGGGAATCGTGTTCTGGTTGCGCGTTCACGTCGAAGAGAGCTACACCGCGTACGAATTCGACAACACGCGCCGGCAGAGCCATTAGAAGAGCATTAATTCAACAAAACCGCCTGGGGTAGAGTAAAACCGCAAACCGAACAACGGCTGCAATTCTTGGTACGTCGGTTTCCGCTATTACAACCAATCGACCGATCGCCGCTCCACTAACGATTAGAGGATCCCGATGGGTCGTATTCATTCGGTAACCGCCCGTGCGGTTATCATCGCTGCAATCGCGATTCTCCCCGGCTGCGGAGGCGGAGTAACGATTCCCACCACCGACTCCGGGCGGCAAGCGAGCGAAAGCGCCACATTTCGGCGAGATGCCCGGTTACCGATTCTCGTAGACAAGAGTCCCTCCACGGCCGGTGTTTTCTTGGGCGAAGTCTGCGGCGCCGGTAGCGTCGTATCGTGCGCGAATTTCGCCGACACGTTCCGGCACGGGATTGCGCTTGGAACGGTTTATACCGATTGGAGCGTGGACTTTACCAAGCTCATAAAAAATCAGGGACTCGATGCGTGGGTGCAAGCCGGTGTTACGCCTGAGGTCACCTGGCAGCCGACGTCCAACGTAACGTTTACCGATATCAATCGCGGAGCGTACGACGTATTGTTCGCGACTTCCGCAATCGAACTCAAGACCTGGGGCCAAACGATATTTCTGCGCCCGTTTCACGAGTTCAACGGAAACTGGTATCCTTGGGGCCTTACAAATCAGGGAGCGAGTTCCGCTACCGATCGCGCGTTCGTTGCGGCGTGGCAACGAATGGTGACGATTTTCCGCGCGCATGGCGCCTCGAACGTGAAGTTCGTGTGGTGTTTTTCAACCGGCGGCTTGAACAACGATCAAAAATATCCGTGGAACAATCCGGCTAAGGCCTATCCCGGTGACGGCTACGTCGACTGGTTGGGTTTCGACACCTACAATCGCGGCAATCTCGCGATGGGTCAAAGGTGGAGAACGTTTGACGACATCACACAAACGCCGTATCAACTTGCAACGGCGATCTCGAACGCAAGGCCGATTGCCGTTTCGGAAATCGCTTCGACGGAATACGGTGACGGCGGAAAACTGAAATCGTCGTGGATCCGGCAAATGCTTTTGGAATTGT
>JBDTFK010000040.1:0-9001 GCA_039937995.1 Vulcanimicrobiaceae bacterium
TTCTCTAGATACGCGATGATTTTCTCGTCGTCGTCGGAGATCTTGACGTCGCCGTCGATCATCGACGGAATGCCCGTCGCGCCGAAAAGTTCTTTCACCACCGCGCGCTTCTCGTGCTCGTGCGGGACGTTGACGACCCGGTAGTTGAGCAGCATATCGGTCATCTTACTGCGAACCTTCGCACAATAAGGGCACCACTCGGCTTGGTAGAGTACGATATCGGTATCCATCGCGGAGCGTCTTCTGGGCGCGCATGGTACACTCCGTCACGTTGAAAGCGAACCAAGCGTTTAGCGGGGTGTAGGCCGCATTAGGGGAGCGCATGGGCATCTCACTACCGCACCGGAATCAATTTCTCACGCAAGCGCTCGCGGCGTCGGTTGCCTTGCACATCGTAATCGCGCTGTTCGTGCCGACGATCGCATGGTTGCAAAGTGCGGGGCCGCCCGTGGAGCGCCTTTCGTTTGTCCACATCGTGCGCATCGCAATCGCGACCCCGCGGCCCGTCGTGCACCGCACCGCGGCATCCGCGCCGCAACAGGCGGCCGTTCCGCGCGTCACGCACTCGCAGCCGCACGTTGCGCGCGTTGCAAGGACGCATAAGGCGCTTGTCGTTTCCGGCCCGCGCGCGCAAGCTCCCCTGGTGGCCGTCGCGGCTCCGGGCGCCGCGACGGTCGAAACCGGCGCAACCGGCGCACCGTCGAGCGCTCCCGACGAAAAGGTTGCCACGGCGGAAACGCGGCACGACGAGGGAGGCTATATGCCCTTCGGCGCCGATATCCCGGTGCCCGTACTCGATCCGAACGTCGCGCGCGCTCTCGCGGCCCTAAACGTGCACGTTACGCTGACCATCGTCGTCGACGAAAACGGACGCACGAAAACCGTTGCGTTCGATCCTCCGCTCGACACGCACGTTGAAAATCAGATGCGCGCGATGCTCGCGGATGCCGCGTGGGACCCCGCAGTCTGCGGAGCGGGAGTAGCTTGCGAAGGCCGCACGACGATCAAGTTGTGATCGTCGCGTTCGAGCGTGTAAAATCCTAAGTCCGCAAAACCGGTGGGAGCCTTTGCAGCGTTTGCCAAAAATGCAACTACCGCGCCCGCAACCGCTCGCAGCATCGAGCGGGTAAAGCGGAGATCTCGAAGCATCGTCGCGCGATCTTCTCCGACCGACGTTGCGACGAGCGAAAGCGGCGCGCTGCGGTACGTGGCGTCGACTTGTAGGAATCCGCGATGCTCGAACGGGTGCAAAGGTGCGAACGGTAGATATCGGTCGTGCGCCTCGCGCGCGCACACGGCTTCGGTCCAGAAGAGCGCTTCGCCGCCGCGGTATCCCCAATGCCGGTCGAAGCGCGTTGCAAGTGCGTAGGCATCACCGGGATCGATTCCATGCGCGCACGCAAGCGTCGGCTCCGAGGCGGCAAAGAGTTCGGCGAGCCGGCGCATCGCGCCCGCTTGCCGCAGGTCTCCGGCGACGTCGAGGACGCGGTCGGCTAGAGAATCGATTTTCCCAGGCCCGAGCAAATAAGTCCCACCGCAAGCGCGGCTGTTTGATTGCGTGTATCGAGAATGGGATTGATCTCAACCATTTCGATCGAGCCGAGCCGTCCGGTTTCAAAGAGCATTTCCATGGCGAGATGCGCTTCGCGATAACTCAAGCCGCCTTTTACGGGCGTACCCGTTCCCGGTGCCTCGCTCGGATCGATACCGTCCATATCGAAGGAAACGTGAATCGATCCATCATCGGCACCCGCAATCGAGACCGCTTCTTCCATCACGCGTGTCATACCCAAGCGGTCGACGTCAGTCATCGAGAACGCGCGTACCCCCGACTCGCGCAAAAGGCGCTTTTCGACTTCATCGACATCGCGCAAGCCGATTTGCACGGTCCGCGCGCGCTCGGCAAAACCATGTTTAAGCGCAAACCAAAGCGGCATTCCGTGCACATTTCCGCTCGGCGAACTCTCGGGACTATTGATGTCGGAGTGTGCGTCGATCCATACGAGCCCCGCCGCACTACCGCGCGCACGTTTGAGTCCGGCAAGCGTGCCCATCGCGATGGAATGATCGCCGCCCAGAACGACCGGTAGACCCCCGGCCGCAACGCTCGCTTCGACGATGCCCGCAAGCTCGTCGCAAACGCTTTGGATGACGGAAAGATACTTTGCTTGGGCGTCTACTTCCGCAATCGATTCGCGGATCGGAACCTGCAGGTTCCCGTGATCGACCAAGCTCGGAATACCGAGTTCTTGCAGGCGCGCGTGCAATTTCGCATAGCGAACGGCGGATGGGCCCATGTCGACGCCTCTGCGGCTGGCGCCCAAATCCATGGGGACGCCGATAATATCGACGCGCGGCGTTCTCGCGGATGAAATCGTTCTTTTCACGGTAAATTTTCGTTCGAGCCGGGCGCCGCGGGTGCCTGGGATGCAGGGCGAATCACTCGCACGAAAACGACGCGAATGACGCCCGCGACCGGAACCGCGACGAGCATTCCGAGGATACCACCGAGTTCCGCTCCGGTCAGCACGGCGACGAGAACCATAAGCGGCGTCAACTTCACCTGACTGCTCACGATGGCGGGGGCGATAATGTGCCCTTCGAGTTCGTAGAGCGCGATGAAAAGGGCCGCCACGATCGCCGCATTGATCGGACCGTTGTTCACGAGCGCGACGAGCACCGCCGGAACGAACGTCACGACCGCGCCTACGTAGGGAACGAGGTCACCGACGGCAGCGAGCAAACCCAAAAGGAATGCGTAAGGTACGTGCATGATCAGCAGCGCGATCGTGAGCAACGCTCCGACGCACGCGGCGACGATCAATTGTCCGCGAATAAATCCGCCGATGACGCCGTCGATGTCCCGCAGTACGCCAAGCGCGGTTCCCCAGCGCGAGGAGGGGACCATTTCCAGCACGTTGTTGCGCAGCTTATTGACGTCGACGAGCATATACGCGGCGAGCAGCGGAATGATGATGAAGGTTGCGAACGCCGCGACCGTTCCGACAAGCAGTGAGAGGGCGTGCCCGGCCGCTTCGATCCCGTGAACGCGCCCCCACGCAACGATCTCGGCCGGCAGTTTGATGACCTGCGCGCGGACCGGCTCCGGCAGGCGCGATACGAACGGGTCGTTCGGATTGTTCACCAGCGACTGGATGCTCGTCGATATTTGCGGATAGTTGCGAACGAGGTTCCCGATGTCGTTCATCAAACCGGGCACGACGAGCCGGCCGATCCCCACGACGAGCAGTAGCAGCGAGGCATACACGCACAGCAGAGAAAGCCATAGCGGCAACCGCTTGCGCAACAACTCGACGAGCGGATAGATGAGATACGCAAAGAAAACTGCGCCGATGACGATGTAGACGACGGTCGCGATCCGCGCGAGAAAAGCGAAAACCACCCCGCCGAGATAGAGCGCGACGACGACGAGCAGCAGCACCTTGAGCGCGTAGGTGACCCGCGCTTCCGTCACGCCGCTCCAGGGGTTTTGCGGCGTCATCACGTGCGCTTCGATCGCTCGATCGCGCGCGAAGGCCACGCCCGTTTCAATACCCAGGTAAGCGCGTTTGCAGGGAGCGTAACGCCCGGCCGCAGCGCCGTCCACAACCCGCCCGCGTAGCCGTCGTCCACATCGAGGACGAAGAGAAACCAGCCGAATTTCTTGCGCATCGCCCGACTCCAAGCGCGCCCGCGATCGAGCGAACCCGGGTCCCGTTGCGCGAGACTTTGCACGACCGCCCGGTCGTCGGATGCGCCGGCGACAATTCGCGCGAAGTCGGCGTGGCCGATGCCGAAAACATGCAAGAACGAGCGGTCGACCGGCGATTGGCCGTAGAGATATGCACCCAGCGTTCCGGCGTGTGCGGCGCGCGTCTTGTCGATCAACCGGGGAAGCCACGCAATCCCGTCGATGTTTTCGGACCAACGGCGCGGCGGTCCGGTTCGCAAATTTGGTGCCTGCATGCCCAGCGCTTCGTTCAAAGGCTTAACCGCACCCGGGTCGTAGTTTTGCGTCGATGAAGAACGCCTTGCTTACCGCGCTTGCGGCGGTCGTTTGCGCTGCCGTTTTGGGCTGTGCGCGTCACCAAGGGCCGCGCCCCGGGCAGCTGACCCTAGGGATGGTGACGGATGTCGGCGGGCTCGGCGACCGCTCTTTCAACGACTCCGCGTATCGCGGGCTGCTCCGCGCGCAATCGGTGCTCGATGCGCACGTGCAGGTGCTGCAATCGCGCTCGGCGGCGGACTACCAACCGAATCTCGACGCGCTAACCAACCTTCACGTCGACATGATTTACGCGATCGGGTTTCTGATGAGCCTCGATCTGGATCAGATCGCAAAGCAGAACCCGCGTCGGCGCTACACAATAATCGACGCGATCGTCGACGACCCCAACGTCGTGTCGGTCACGTTTCGCGAGCAGGACGGTTCGTTTCTTGCAGGAGCCCTCGCCGCGATGGTAAGCAAAACGCATCACATTGCGTTTCTGGGCGGGCAAGACATTCCGCTCCTTGAGAAGTTCGAAGCCGGTTACATCGCGGGCGCGCACGAGATCGACCCAAAAATCGTCGTTGACGTGAAATACATCGGCAGCTTTGAAGACGT
This sequence comes from Vulcanimicrobiaceae bacterium, assembly GCA_039937995.1. Taxonomy (GTDB): domain Bacteria; phylum Vulcanimicrobiota; class Vulcanimicrobiia; order Vulcanimicrobiales; family Vulcanimicrobiaceae; genus JALYTY01. The sequence continues at coordinate 4,607 of JBDTFK010000040.1, forward strand.
GGCAGCCGGTCAAGAGCTGAGCAATTTACTCTACAACTCCGGCGCGGACATCGTGTACGCCGCCGCCGGCAAAGCGGGCCTTGGGGCAATCGACGCCGTAAAGACGCGCGATGGCGACTACGTCATCGGCGTCGATTCCAATCAAGACGCGCTCGCGCCGGGAAAAATCCTGACCTCGATGGTGAAGAAGGTCGATGTCGCGGTTTTCGACGTGGCGAAAGCGATCAAAGACGGCAAACCGCTTTCGGGACACATCGAACTCGGACTCAAAGATCGCGCCGTAGGCCTCACCGATTTCCGCTTCACGCGCGAGCGCATCGGCGCCGCGCACATCGCCCGCCTCAACGCAATCGAACGCGCGGTCATCGCCGGTAGCGTCCACCCACCCGATTCCCGCAAAGCCCTCGCGGTTTGGACCCCGGTGCCGCTCTGAACGCGCTCGTCTTGCGCGGGATCGTGAAGGTTTATCCCGGAGTGCGCGCGGTCGACGGCGTTGACTTGCACCTTGTACCCGGCGAAATTCACGCGCTCGTCGGCGAGAACGGTGCCGGGAAGTCCACGTTAGCGTCGATTGCGTTCGGCGAAATTGCAGCCGACGCCGGAACGGTTGAGTCTGCCGGCGTCGTCGGCCTCGTCCATCAGCACTTCGAGTTGATCGGGCGTTTGCGGGTCTGGCAAAACGTCTTGCTCGGACGCGAACCTCGCCGCGGCTGGCGAATCGACATCGACGCGGCGCGCGAACGCGTGCGCGCCCTCGCACGTGACAACGGTTTTTCGATCGACGTCGACGCATTCGTGGACGACCTTCCGATCGGCATCGCGCAGCGCGTCGAATTGCTGCGCGAACTCGACCGCAATCCTGCGGTTCTTTTGCTGGATGAGCCGACGGCCGCGCTCGCACCGGCGGAGATCGACGCGTTTTTCACCACGGTTCGCGGACTCGCCGAGCGCGGTACGGCGGTAATGATCGTGACTCACAAGCTGCAAGAAGTCATTTCGTATTCCGCTACGATCAGCGTCATGCGCGCGGGAAAGATCGTTGCGCGCATGGAGACGGCGGACGTTACACTCGACGACGTCGCGCGCGCGATGGTGGGGGGAAGAGTGCCCGCGGTTGCACCTCGAACGCAAACCGAACTGCGGCCTTGCGTTAGCATCGAACGTTTGCGCGCAGGTGAGGGTGGCGGGCACATCGAGAGCTTGAGCCTCGAAGTGCGCGGCGGAGAGATCGTCGGGATTGCGGGCGTCGAGGGAAACGGGCAAACGACGCTTGCCGACGCGTTGACCGGAACGATTGCGTACTCCGGAGAGATTCAAAAAACGGGCATGGGCATCATCCCGCAAGATCGTCAGCGCGAAGCGCTCGTGATGTCGTGGCCGGTGACCGACAATGCGATCCTCGGACGCCAGCGCGGCAGAAGCGGAAAACGCCTGATGGTGGATCGTAAGGGAGCGCGCGACGACGCGCAATGGATTGCAAGCCATTTCGACGTGCGCGCCGCATCGCTCGAACGACCCGTGCGAACGCTTTCGGGCGGCAATCAGCAGAAGCTCGTCGTCGGCCGGGCACTCATCGACGGATCGCCTTTCGTCCTTGCGTACAATCCGACTCGCGGAATCGACGTTGGGGCGGCCGCGCTCGTACAGTCGCGGTTGATGCAAGCGCGCAACGACGGCGCGGCGATCCTTTTAGTCTCGTTCGAACTCGACGAGATTCTCGCCCTGGCCGACCGCGTGATCGTGATCTATCGCGGTGCGATTGCAGGGAGCTTCGATCGCGAAGCTTTCGACCGTGCCGCAATCGGCCGCTTGATGGCAGGCGGTTCGTGAAACGCGAAGCACGCGCGTTTGCCGGGCCGATCGTTGCGGTTCTCGCGATCGCGGCGTTAATGTCCGCCGCAATGCTCGTGGCGGGGACGACGCCGGTCGCGGGGTTTTCCGCGCTGATCGCGGGCGCGCTCGGCGGTCGAAACGAGATCGGCGAAACGCTGGTCGCCACAACCGCGCTGCTTTTTCCGGCCCTTGGAATTGCCTTGGCATTTCGCGCCGGCCTCTTTAACATCGGCGCTGAAGGCCAACTCCTCGTCGGCGCGCTCTTCGCCGGTGCCGTCGGCCCGCTCCTAACGATTCCGCCGGCAGCCGCGTTCGTTTTGCTGTTCTTCCTTGGTGCGCTCGGAGGGTTTGTCTGGGGCGGCATCGCGGGTTGGATGAAAGCCCGCTTCAATGCAAACGAAGTCATCTCAACGCTGATGCTCAATTTTGTCGCAGCCTCGCTGACCCTGGAATTGGCCGGGGGCCCGCTACGCGGGCCTGTCGCGAGCGGCGCCGAAACCGCGTGGCTCCCAAACGCCTACTGGCTTCCGACGCTGATTTCGCACACGAGGCTTTCGACGGGAATTCTCGTTGCACTCGCAGTCGCAGTTGCTTTGCACTTCGTTTTCTCGCGGACGGTTTTCGGGTACGAATTGCGCGCTACCGGCGAGGCGCCCGAAGCGGCGCGGCGCAACGGCATCAACATCGCCCGCATTACCTGGCTTTCGCTCGCGCTTTCCGGGGCGATTGCGGGGATGGGCGGCGCCGCAATCGTCACGGGTGAATTGCACCGCTTCAACACCCAGCTCTCGCCCGGATATGGATTTACGGCAATCGCCGTCGCACTCGTCGGCGACCTGCGCCCGCTTTGGATTTGCGTTGCGGCATTCGGGTTCGGCATCCTCGAAGCCGGTGGACTCTCGATGCAGGCGAGCGTGCAAGTCCCGAAGGACGCCATTCACGTCATCGAGGGACTGATCGTTCTCATTCTTGCGGCGCGGCGCTACGTCGTAACGCGGGCCCACGGCGCGAGCGCATGAGCGGAATACTGCTCTCTCTCGCGCTGCTCACCGTCATCAAAGCAACGCCGATCGTGTATGCCGCACTCGGCGGCGTGATTTCGGAGCGCTCCGGGGTCGTGAACATCGGATTGGAGGGCATGATGATCGCGGGCGCTTTTACCGCCGTCGTCGTTTCGTACTACTCGCAGAACCCGGTACTCGGCCTGTTCGGCGGCGTGGCCGCGGGCGCGCTCTTCGGCTTCGTGCTTGCCGTTGCGGCAACACGATTTAAAGTCGATCAGATCGTCGCGGGCACGGGCATCAACCTCATTTGCGCGGGTGGCGCCGCCTACGGGCTTGTCATCATCTTCAATCAACCGGGAGCGAGCAACCAGGTAAACGCGCTCGGCGGAGATTACTGGGTACTGATCGCGTTCGCGTTGCCCTGCGTCGCGGCGCTCCACTGGCTCCTCTATCGCACGCCGTGGGGACTGCGCCTGCGAGCTTGCGGCGAGAACCCGGCCGCCGTGCGATCCGCCGGTCTCGACCCCTTGGCTCTGCGAATGTGGGCCGTAACGCTGAGCGGCGCTTTCGCCGGACTTGGAGGCGCATTTCTCTCGGTAGGCGAGTTGAATCTGTATTCCGACGGCATGACCGCGGGGCGCGGCTTCATCGCCTTGGCGGCCGTGATCTTCGGCCGGTGGACGCCCGCCGGCGCATTTGCCGCAGCGCTCGTATTCGGATTTTTTGAGGCGCTTCAGTTCGTCTTGCAAGGGCGCATTGCGTGGCTTCCGCCCGACGCTATGCAAGCGCTGCCCTACGTCGCGGCACTTATTGCGCTCGCCGGCGTAACCGGCAAGGTGCGCGCACCCGCCGCCGACGGGGTCCCGTATTAATACATATGAGCGGCGTTTCTGTTACAATCGCATGCAACGTGGCCGATAACTCCCCTATGCGTCGCATCTTCGCGAACATCGTGGTAACGGTATTGCTCGTAGTAACGTACGGCACGCCGGCGCTCGCTTCCGGTACGCCGCCTGCGTGGCGGTACATGCGCGGCGAAATTCACCGTCTCGCTTCGAAATTTCCGGCTGCAAGCGCAATCGAAGTCATGGACCTCTCGAGTGGGTATCGCGCGAGTTACAACGCCGGTGCTAGTATGCCCGCGGCGTCGACCATTAAGGTCCCGGTTATGGTCGAAGTTTTCCGCCAACTCGAAGCCGGAAATTTCGACCTTCGCCGCCGCGTGGAGTTGCTTGCCCGCGACAAAGACTACGGATCGGGCGATCTTTGCAACGCGCCCGTCGGTGCGAGGTACGACGTCGCCGATCTGCTCTCAAAGATGATCGACATTAGCGACAACACGGCAACCAACATGTTAATCCGCTTGGTCGGGCGTACGCATATCAATCGCACCATGAACGGCCTCGGACTCGAACGCACGCATCTCACGCAAGACGTTCGAACGTCGAATTGGTCCGTGCGCCGGGCGCTACGTTCGTCGCCGGATGACATGGTGCGCCTACTCGCGATGATGGCGCGCCGCAACCTGATCGATGCATGGTCGTCCGACGAAATGATT
>JBDTFK010000041.1:0-10188 GCA_039937995.1 Vulcanimicrobiaceae bacterium
TGGTGTTGCAAGACCCTGATAACGCGACAACTACGCTAACTTCGGTAACGACCGACCGCTTCGGGATTTTCACGCTCGCGCACACCTTTTCAAAAACTCAAGGGCTCGGCTACTACACGGTCATCGCGACCGGGCAAAATGGAAACACCGTCTCGGGGTCGCTGCGCGTAGCGGAATTCAAACCGCCGGATTTTAAAATGCAGGTCTCGCTCAGCGCGGAATCGGGGGCGCCGGGAACCGCCGTTACGGCAACCGCGAAAGCGGCATATCTTTTCGGCGCGCCGCTGCAGGGCGGCAAAGCGCACGCAACGGTTACGCGGTCGCTCGCGCAGATTTCGCCGCAAGGTTGGGACGATTTTTCCTTTGGGCGCCAATGGTTTTGGCCGGAGGAGCCGCCGTCGCCCACGACCGACGTCCTGCAGCAAGATATTCCTCTCGGCGACGACGGCAGCGCTTCGCTAAGCGTTCCGGTTCCGAGTGACCTGCCCGCGCCGATGCGGTATCAAGTCGACGTCGAAGCGACCGACGTTTCCAATCTCTCCGTAGCGGATTCGCAGTCGTTTCTCGCCCTTACCGGCGACGGCATCATCGGTCTTTCGTCCGACACGGTAGGTGCGTCAAAAGCGGCGATGCCCGTGCGCGTAATCGTTACCGATTCCGCCGGCAAACCTCTAGGTGCGCGCAAGGTTCACCTCGATTTGCAAAAGATGACGTATGTTTCGGCATCGCAAGCCCAAGAAGGCGGCGAAGTCGCGCAACAATCGGTAAAATACGACTCGGTCGATCGCGCCGACGTAACCTCGGGTAACGCTCCGGTAACGGTTTCGCTCACGCCGCCGGACGCCGGCGCTTACCGCGTTCGTGCAACCTTCGACGGCTCTTCCGAATCGAGCGCTACGGACATTCAAGTCTTTGCTTACGGGGCCAACGCCGCCGATTTCGGGCAGATGAGTCCAACGTCGGTGAATGTGACGCTCGATAAGAAAAAATACAAAACCGGCGATACGGCAACCGCGCTCGTCGCGTCGCCTTTCGATCGCGCCGACGTGTATTTCTTTGTCATTCGCAACGGCATTATCTATCGCACGACGTTGAAAGACGTTGCCGGGGCTCCGCATATTGCGTTTCGCGTGTCGCCCGACATGCTGCCCAATGCCGCCGTTGAAGCCGTCGTGGTGCGGCGCGGCCCGAAACTCGCAAACGTCAAACCCGGTTCGCTCGATAGCCTAGCCCGAGTCGGCATGACTCCGTTTAACGTCGATATTGCGGATCGGTATTTGAAAATGCGCATCGTGCCGCAGCACGCGACGCTCGCGCCGGGAACGACCCAGCGCGTGGCGTTTGCGCTGCGTGACGGTGCCGGCCGCGCGAGGCGCGGCAAGATCGTCGCGATGGCGGTAAACGATGCAATTTTGCAACTTTCCGGGTACCGTCTGCCGGATCTGGTCGAAACCGTTTTCGCCGATCAGCCGATCTCGACGCGATTTGCCGACAATCGCGAAAACCTCACCCTGCAAACGCCGAAAGCAAATGCGGAAAAAGGTTTCGGATACGGCGGAGGTTTTCTCGAAGGTGCTGCCGGCACGCGCGTGCGCACGAGTTTCTTGCCGACCGCGTATTTTGGAACCGTCGTAACCGACGCGTCGGGTAACGCGAGTGTTGCTTTCAACGTGCCCGACGACCTTACGACGTGGCGAGTGATGGCGGTCGCGGTCGGTGACGATGACGCGCATTTCGGCACCGCCGATAGCACGTTCATCACCACATTGCCGCTGATGCTCAGCCCGTTGGCGCCGCAATTTGCGCGACCCGGCGATCGCATGGATATCGGTGCGTCGGTCATGAATCAAACCGGTGCGGCAGGGACGCTCGATTTGCGCGGAACCCTCACCGGCGCGCTGACGTTTGCCTCCGGACCGAACGTGCAGGCGAGTCAGACGCAAAGCACCGGCATCGCCGGATACCGCTATCCCGTAACGGTCGGCACGCCCGGGCCGTCGACCATTGCGTTTTCTTCCGCCCTCGGGGCGGCGCGCGACGCGTTCTCGGTTCCCTTCAACGTCACGGTGCGAAACGCGAGCGAATCGGTGATTGAAAGCGGTGCGACCTCGGGCTCGGTCGAGGTTCCGGTGAAATTCGACCGTCCCGGTTTGTTGCAGGTGACGCTTGCAAACTCGGTCGTTCCGCAATTTGCCGTGCCCGCGGCGCAAACGATGAACGAGGACGGCCTTGGTGTTTCCGACAGCTTCGCTTCGCGCCTGATCGTCGCCTCAGCCCTGGCTACGCTCGCTCCAAAATATCACATCCATCTCGACTTCGATCCTAAAGCCGCGATCGCGGCGAATCTCCACGGCCTAATCGCATTGCAGCATGGCGAAGGCGGATTTGGAGCCTATACAAACGACCGTGAAAGCGAGCCGTTCGGCAGCGCCTACGCCCTCGAAGCGCTCGCGTTCGCGGGCGCGCACGGAGTCGCGCTCGATTCTGCCGTGATGAGCAGGGCGCGCTCGTTTGCAAGCGACGTTCTCGCCAACCCGTCGCGGTACAAGTGGTGTGCAGGCGACCACTGCAAAGCGCAAATGCGCTTCGCGATGCTCTATGCTCTTGGAGAAGCGGGGAACCGTCGCAGCGACTTTCTCGCGCAAATTTATGCGCAGCGTGACACCTTCGATAGCGAAACGCAGATTCGCCTGGCGCGCTTTCTTCTCGCCTCGCCCGCTTGGAAGGCGCAAGGAGCGATGCTCGCCGATCGATTGCAGCAGACCGTGTACGTAACCGGGCGTTACTCGGTCGCAAGCCTCAACTCGCCCTGGGGATGGCTCGCAAGCCAAGTTTCAGCACAATCCGAAATGCTCCGGCTCTTGCTGCAACGTCACGCACCGGTCGAGCAAACCGACGGTGCCGTCCGGGCGCTCGTTACGCAACAGTGCTCGTGCGGCTGGCCGACGATTGACATGACCGCATCGGCGGTCCGAGCGCTCGACACGTACGCGGAAAAGGAGCCGGTCCAGGCGTCAACCGCAACCGTAACGATCGCGGACCACCGAGTCGGGAGCGCATCGTTCGGTTCGACCGCGTCGTCGCATACGTTCACAGCCGATACCGTTTCGCTGCACGGCTCCTCGATTGAGATTCGCAGTAGCGGAGGCCGCGTTCACTACACGGTGCTCTACACCTACGCTCCGGCAAGCGATGCCCCCGGCGCCTTGAGTGCGTTTCGCGTTACGCGCACGCTCGCGGACGTCGGAGCAAAAACGGTTCGCGCAACCATGGATCTCGCGCCGGTTGCGGCGCCCGTCGCGGTCGATTCCGGCCACGTGTTTGACATCGGATTGCGCGTCGCCGTCGATCACGCGGTCGATCGCCTCGTCCTCGAGGATCCACTTCCCGCCGGATTCGAGGCCGTCGATACGGCTTTCCAAACATCGAGCAAAGCCGTCATCGCTCAGAGCGACAGTTGGCAAATCGACGACCGGCAAATCCACAAGGATCGCGTTACAGCTTTCGTGGAGCACCTGCAGCCCGGCGTGTACGAAATGCACTATCTCGTGCGCTCGGTCACTCCTGGAATCTATCGCTGGCCGGGATCGCGCGCATATCTCCAAGACGCCCCCGAACAGTTCGGCCGAAGCGCCTCCGCCACACTCGAAGTGAAATAGCGCACTCGTTGCTGTGCGGATGTAGGTAACGATTGCGCTCGCGTCGTCACGTACACGCTGCGCAGCGGCCGTCGAGGGTGACGGTCGAACGCGTTATTTCACCGCCGAGTTCGGCCGCCATTGCTCTGATTGCGTCGGGTGGAATCGCAAACGCGACGTCACTTACGGTGCCGCATTTCATACAGCGAAAGTGCGCGTGGGGAGCGCCGGCAAGCTCGAAGTACGCGCAGTCGGCACCTGGAAGCGCAACTTCCGAGACCAGACCAAGCTCGCGCAACCGGATCAACGCCCGATAGACGGTGGTGAGTCCAATCGCGGGCCTGCGCTCGCGTGCGAGCTTCAAAACATCGGACATGCCAAGATGACGGCCGAGTCCTTGCTCCGCAACGATCTCGTGAACGAGACGATGGTTCTTGGAAAGAGACGCCTCAAGCTTGCTGGGAGTCATGGCTGGGCCAATTTTAGCACATGCGGGAAAATCGGCAGGCCGACGGTTTATTAAAAATAATAATACTTATATCTATCAGGGTCGCCTGTGCGAAAACCGATGAGGCCAACCGCGGCCCGCTCGGGGCTGCATCCGACTCGGGCGCATTAAAATGGGAATGCTTCTTTATCGAGACTTGCTCGCGGGATCGATTGCAATTGCGACGCGAGCTTTACCACGTTGACGCCGCTTTAGGAGACCACGAGGATGAGTGCCTATCATGCCCCCCTGCGCGATATGCAGTTCGTGTTGCACGAACTTGCCGGGATCGATGACGTTTCCAAACTCCCGGGTTTCGAAGAAACCCTCGACGTCGTCGATTCGATCCTCGAAGAAGCGGGATCGTTCGCGACCGGCGTGCTGGACCCGCTCAATCGCACGGCCGACGAAGAAGGCTGTACGTGGACAAACGGTGAGGTCACGACGCCCAAAGGCTTCAAAGAAGCCTATAAAAAATTCGCCGACGCCGGCTGGATCGGACTCCCCGTTCCGCCCGAATACGGGGGCCAGGGCTTGCCGCAGTTGCTGCTCGGGCCGACACTCGAGATGTGGAACGCCGCGAACATCGGGTTTGCGAACGGGCCGCTCTTGAATCAAGGCTCGATCGAAGCGATCGAACTCGTCGGCTCCGACGAGCAAAAGAAGAAGTGGATTCCGAACCTCGTCTCCGGCAAATGGACCGGCACGATGAATCTCACCGAACCCCAAGCCGGATCCGATCTGGCCCAAGTGCGCACGAAGGCCGTTCCGGAAGGCGATCACTACCTCGTTACCGGCGAGAAGATCTTCATCACGTTCGGCGAGCACGACATGGCGGAGAACATCGTCCATCTCGTTCTCGCGCGTTTGCCCGATGCGCCCGAAGGCACGAAAGGCATTTCGCTCTTCATCGTTCCGAAAGTCATCGTCGATGACGGCGGTAACCTCGGTGAGAAGAACGACGTCGTGTGCGCGGGTATCGAGCACAAGCTCGGCATCAACGGCAACCCGACCTGTACGATGAAATTCGGCGAGAAAGGCAAAGGCGCCGTCGGTTATCTGGTCGGCGAAGCCAATCGCGGTCTCGAGTATATGTTCATTATGATGAACGCGGCCCGCTTCTCCGTCGGCGTCCAAGGATATGCCGTTGCGGATCGCGCGTATCAGCATTCGCTGGAATACGCCAAGGATCGCGTGCAAATGTCCGACGCCGCGACGCGAAGCAAGACCCCGGTTCGCATCATCGAACATCCCGATGTCCGCCGCATGCTCATGTGGCAGAAAGCGAACATCGAGGCGATGCGCGCGCTGTCGTACGTCACCGCGGCGTCGCTCGACTTCGCGCACAAGCACCCCGACGAAAAGGCGCGCAAAGAGCACAAAGCCTTCGTCGAGCTTATGATTCCGGTCGTCAAAGGCTGGTGCACCGAGAACGCCGTGGAGCTTTGTTCGACGGCCCTGCAAATTTTCGGCGGTATGGGTTACGTGGAAGAAACCGGAATCGCGCAACACTATCGCGACGTGCGCATCACGACGATTTACGAAGGCACGACCGGCATTCAGGCGCTCGATCTCGTCGGTCGCAAGCTGATCCGTGATATGGGTGCCACCGCGACGGTGGTGATCAAACAATTCGAAATCGTCGCTAAAGAAGCCGCGGCGCACGACGATCCAAACGTGAAAGCTATCGGGGAATCGTTGCTCAAAGGGGTCGCGACGCTGGCCGAAGTTTCGCAGTGGATCGGCATGAATGCCATGGGCGATCTGCGCAAAGCCTTTGCGTGCTCGGTTCCGTACCTCAAACTATGGGGCGTGGTAGCCGGCGGCTGGCAAATGGCTCGCGCCGCCATGATTGCCGCGGGCAAGATCGCGGCGGGCGACAAGGATCCGTTCTACCCGGCAAAGATCACGACGGCAAAGTTCTACACTTCGCACGTGCTCACGCAGGGCGCGTGGTACAAACGCCAGATCATCGACGGTTCTGGCGACGTAATGACGCTGCCGGAAGATGCGTTCGAACTCGACCGTAAACTTACGGTTTCCGCGTAGTCATGGCACCGATCAAGACCGAAGACCGTAATGGTATCAGGATAGTCACGCTCGAAAATCCACCCGTCAACGCGCTCTCGTTTGCACTTTCAGCCGAACTAGTCGCGGTTATCGAAGCCGCCTCGGTGGACTCGGGCGTCACGTCGGTCGTAATCACCGGAGCCGCCGGTATTTTCTCGGCGGGCGCCGACGTCAACGACTTCAACACCGAAATTACGGCGGATACGAAGACCGTTCGCGACGTTATTGCGGCAATTGAAAAAAGCGACAAGCCCTTTGTTGCCGCAATCGAAAAAACGGCGCTTGGCGGCGGCTTAGAACTTGCGCTCGCATGCGACTACCGCGTCGCGCAAAAAGATGCGAAGATCGGCCTTCCCGAAATAAAACTCGGCCTGCTCCCGGGAGCCGGCGGTACGCAACGGTTGCCGCGTTTAATCGGCGCGCAAGACGCGTTGGACATGATGCTCAAGGGCCGCAACGTCCGAATGGACGAGGCAACCGAAAGAGGCATCATCGACGAAGTAGTGGACGCCGACCCATTGGCCGCCGCCATCCGGAGCCTCGCGAAGGGCGCGCCGGGCGGGCAAAAACGCCGTATTTCGCAGCGCAAAGCCGCACTCGGCAAAGACATCGCCGTGCAAGCCGCGCCGTTCGTCGTTTCGCAAGCGCACAAGATGGTGCCGCCGGAAGAGAGCGGCGGTTTCGCCGCACACAAACTTATCGATGCAGTAGAAGCGGCCGTCGAACTCCCGTTTGAATTTGGGCTCGCGCGCGAAGCGCGCTTGTTTGAAGAGCTCGTTCGTTCGGCTCCGTCGGCGGCCTTGCGTCACGTGTTCTTCGCGGAGCGCGAACTCGCAAAGGTCCCGGGACTCAAAGACGCACCGGCTCGCGAGATCAAGAAGGCCGGCGTCGTCGGCGCGGGCACCATGGGCACGGGAATCGCGATCACGTTCGCGCAGGCCGGCATTCCCGTGGTCGTCGTCGATTCCAACGACGCGGCGGTTGAAAAGGCGAAGCAGACGGTTTTCGGCATGTTCATGTATCAGGTTCAAAAAGGCCGCATGACGCAAGAAGAAGCGTGGAAGCTCGGCCAGTCGATTAAATTTACGGAAGATTACAACGAAGTCAAGGATGCCGATCTCGTCGTCGAGGCCGTGTTCGAGGAAATGAGCGTAAAAAAACTCGTCTTTGAAAAACTCGATCGCATCGTTCAACCTGAAGCGATTCTCGCTTCGAATACGTCCACGCTCGACATCGACGAGATGGCATCGGTCACGAAGCGTGCGGAGAAGTTCATCGGCCTGCATTTCTTCGTTCCGGCAAACATCATGCCGCTACTGGAAATCGTGCGGGGAAAAGCAACCTCCGCCGCTACGCTTGCTACTGCTTTCAAGCTTGCTAAGGTATTAAAGAAAACGGCTGCCGTTTCGGCCAACGATTTCGGTTTTATCGGCAACCGCATGATCTTCGATTACGCGAAAGCCGCCGGCGAACTCGCCGAAGAGGGCGTCTCGCCGTGGCGAATCGACGCAATTGCGAAGAAATTCGGATTCCCGATGGGTCCGTTTGCGATGGCCGACCTCTCCGGCATCGACGTCGCTTGGCACATCGCGAAAGCACGCCCCGATATTGCGAAAGGACGAACGAGCGTTATCGACCGGCTCGTCGAAATGAAACGGCTCGGCCAGAAAACGATGGCGGGTTATTTCCGGTATGACAAGGCTGTTGGTAAGGGTCGCGAGCCGATTCCCGACCCGGAGATCGAGGCGCTCTTTGCGCAAGAAGCAAAGGCCGCCGCAATCGAACCACGAGAGGTTTCCGATTCCGAGATTCTGCAACGCCTAACGTTTGCGCTCGTCAATCGTGGCGCGTATTTGCTCGAAGCGGGCGTCGCACTGCGCCCCGGCGACATCGACATCGTGTACGTCTACGGTTACGGATTTCCGCCACACCATGGCGGACCAATGTGGTATGCCGATGAGGTCGGCGTGAAGAACGTCTACGACAAGGTTGTCGCGTTCGGCTGGGAGCCGGCGCCGTTGCTGAAAAGGACCGCCGCGGAGAACGGCACGTTTGCATTGTATAAGGGCGCCGTCGGCGCGTCCAAGGGTGAAGGAGAGTTCGTCAATGCGTGAGGCGGTTATCGTCGCGGCCGCGCGCACGCCGATCGGGCGTGCATTCCGCGGCGCCTACAATCAAACCCGCGGGGCAACGCTTGCCGGTCACGTCGTAGCTTCGGCGCTGGAACGTGCCGGCATCGATCCGCGCGAAGTCGAAGACGTCATCATCGGTTCGGGCTTGCCCGAGGGCACGACGGGTAACAATATCGGCCGCACCGCGGCATTGCGCGCGGGATGCCCCGTATCGGTTCCCGGACAGACCGTGAGCCGTTTCTGCGCCTCGGGTTTGGATGCGATCGCGGCGGCGGCGAAGCGCGTGATCGTCGACGGCGCGGACGTCGTCGTTGGAGGCGGCGTAGAATCGATATCGCTCGTGCAAAACAATCTCGACATGACGTACTACACGGAAGAATGGTTGCTACGCCACACGCCCGACATCTACATGCCGATGCTCTATACCGCCGACAACGTTGCCAAAAAATATAACGTCTCGCGCGAAACTCAAGACGCCTACGCACTGCAAAGCCAGCAACGCACGGCCGACGCGCAAAAGGCCGGTCGCTTCAACGCGGAAATCGTGCCGCTCGCCACGTGGAAAGTCAATCAAGACAAAGAGTCGGGCCGCGTGAGTGAATCGCATGTGACGCTTAAAAATGATGAAGGCAATCGTCCAGAGACTACGCTGGAGGGCCTTGCTGCGCTAAAGGGTGTCGTTCCGGGAGTTACAGATACGTCAATTACGGCCGGCAATTCATCACAACTCTCCGACGGAGCCGCGGCGGTCGTAGTGATGGATTCCAAGCTTGCGGCGCAACGCAATCTCGAGCCGCTCGGGATCTATCGCGGCTTCGTGGTCGCGGGGTGCGAACCAGGCGAAATGGGACTCGGCCCGATCTTCGCGGTGCCGAAACTGCTCAAGACTCACGGGCTGAAAGCCGGCGACATCGGACTGTGGGAACTCAACGAAGCATTCGCCGTCCAAACCGTGTACTGCCGTGACTTTCTCGAGATCCCGAACGAGCTCTTCAACGTTGACGGCGGTGCGATTTCGATCGGGCATCCGTACGGCATGAGCGGCGCGCGCATGACAATGCATGCCCTCATCGAGGGCAAACGTCGGGGAGCAAAATACGTCGTTGTGACCATGTGCATCGGCGGCGGAATGGGCGCCGCCGGCCTCTTCGAAGTCGCCTAGCCGCCGAGTGGCCTGCCCTATTGCTAAGGTAAGTAACTTTGTGATACAAAGTTAACCATATCGTCAACAGGGCAGGGAACCTCATGCATCTTGGATGGTCGCGCGTCGTTTTGTTAGTTGTGGGCGCAGGTATCTTGTTCGTGGGTTGCGTGGCAGCGTTCGACGCGTTGCTCGTTTTCGGGCGCCCACCGCAACCGCTTGAGCTCGGGACCGTGCAGTGGTTTTACGAAGTCGGCGTCACAGTCGATCGCGTGGACCGTGCGGCAAGCATTGGGAGCGGTGCGAGTACGATCCGGCCGAAGGGCGAGTATTACATCGTACACGCGCGCATCATCGCGCCCTTCGGCGTGCGGCCGGTTTGGCAAGACAGCGATGTCGAGGTTCGCACCTTCTCGGGGTCGGGCGGTACGATGCGCGACCTCCGGTTTACCGTCGCCGAAGACGCGCAGGTCGAACTCGATCGCAAGACGGGTCGCCCGGGCCCGCGGCATCTCGTGCGCGGGGCGGAGCAACATGAAGACCTCGTTTTCGATCTGCCGCGAAACGTCGAACAGCCCGCGCTCGTCTTCTTGCCCGCCAACGATCCGCTCGCCATGTTGGGACTGATAGCCGGAAACCTTTGGCAGCCCCACCGCTTCAATCTGCGCTACGACTAAAAGGGGCTGGCGGCGGTGGCCCGAGTTTTCGGCATCAAGATGC
>JBDTFK010000042.1:0-4342 GCA_039937995.1 Vulcanimicrobiaceae bacterium
GGAAGAAAAGCCCGAAGGAGAAGTCGAGCGCGAGGAACCGATTCCAGACGGTCTCTCTCTCGACGACCCCGTTCGGATGTACCTCAAAGAGATCGGACGCGTTCCGCTGCTCTCGATGGAACAAGAGAAATCCCTAGCGATGCGCATCGAAGCGGGCGAGCTCGAATTGGGGCGGAACGGCACCGCCGATTCATCGATCGTTACCTCGGGGTACGAAGCGAAGCGTCAGCTTACGGAGGCAAATCTTCGCCTCGTCGTATCGATCGCGAAGAAATACGTCGGCCGCGGAATGCTGTTTTTGGATCTCATCCAAGAGGGCAATCTCGGATTGATACGTGCGGTCGAAAAATTCGACTATCGCAAGGGCTACAAGTTTTCCACATACGCGACGTGGTGGATTCGCCAAGCTATTACGCGCGCGCTCGCCGATCAAGCGCGAACGATTCGAATCCCCGTTCATATGGTCGAGACGATCAACCGCTTGATCAAGATCTCTCGTCAACTTCTGCAGGAGTTGGGGCGCGAGCCGACCGTCGAGGAAATCGCCGAAGCGATGGCACTTACGCCCGAAAAGGTTCGCGAAGTCATGAAAATTTCGCAGGAGCCGATCTCGCTCGAAACACCGATTGGTGAAGAGGAAGACTCGCATCTCGGGGACTTCATCGAAGATCAGGAAGCGGTCGCTCCGGCGGAAGCCGCTTCGGTGATGCTGCTCAAAGAAAAGATGCAAGACGTGCTTCAGAACTTGACCGAGCGCGAGCGTAAGGTGCTCGTATTGCGCTTTGGACTGGAGGACGGCCATCAGCGGACCCTCGAGGAAGTCGGCCAGGAGTTCGGCGTAACCCGCGAACGCATCCGCCAGATCGAAGCAAAAGCATTACGGAAGCTCCGTCACCCAAGCCGCGGTAAAGCGCTTAAGGACTATTGGAGCAACGAATAGTCCCGGAGCGTGATGTTTTTTTCCGGTAGTCTGGTCTTGAGCGCGATGCTCGCCATCATCGTCCCGAGCGCAACTTCGTCGCCCGCTCCCCAGGCATCGCCCGGGGCCGGCGGTGCGTCGTTGCGCACCATTGTTACGGTCAAGTCTTCACCGTACTGCAACGCGCTGGCGCAGCACTTCAACGGAGCCTTCATCCCGCTCGTCGGGAACGACCGCACGCTCGATACGGTCGACGTGAACCTAAGCGATATTAACGACGCATTCTCGCACCCCGATTTCGCCGCACGTTTGCATAAGGCTCGGTTGCGCATCGTCGCTTCGAACGATCAGGTCGCAGCCTCGCTGCCGGGGATTTACGACCATATCAGCCAGTTGCGCAAAGCGGCGGCAGCGGCAAAAGATCCGCAGGCAGCCTCGGAGGCGCTCGATGCGGCTGCTGCGCTGCAATCGGCGTACGCGAAACAGAAACAGCTCTCAATCGACCTGGCCGGTCTAGCGTCCTCGATGCTGGAGATCGAACCGACGCTCCAAGATCACGAACTCGGAGGTTCGTCTGTGGAGAGCAATACTATTCCCAAAGACATGCGCGACATCAAATCGTACCTGCGATTCGACGGCCGGCGCGATCTGATCACGCAATCGGAACAGAAGGCCGTCGATATCGCGTACGATGCCGCAGTGACGAAGTGCTCGGGGCCCTAAGCCGCCGAGACCGCTTACATCGAGTCTTTTTCGGCGTTTGCGCTCGGCTTGACGAGCGGGTTCTTCTCGGCAAACGCACCGTTCGGGTTCGGCTTCACCCAAACGATGAGGTCCCAAACCAGGGGGAATTCAAAGACGTGTTTGACGAGGCTTGGATCTTTGAGCACGCCCATTTTAACGAGCGTATCGGCCTGGGGCGTCTTCTCGTCACCGCCCGCGGCAACAAACTTCTGTACGCTGGTTGCGCCGTACGTTTCCTTGGCGTTCGTGTCCGCAACGACGTAGTGAATGTGGCTGCGAAACCTCTCCCACCGCGCGGGATTGACGCCCCAAAGTTGCGGTTGCTTCGGCGAGTTCGCAATTAACTCGGAGAAATCTGCGCCGAGCAACTTTCCGTTTACGTCGTACCAGAGCTGGCTCGGACTCTTTGTGTCCGCGCTTTCCCAGTTGAGGTTCGCGTAGCTGATGGCGCCCGTGTTGTCCTCGTTCGTGTAACGGAAATATCCCGCTTTTTCCGCATCCGCGGCAGTCGGGAATCGAGCCATCAAATCTTGTTGAATCGAGGAAACGAACGCAACCTCAGCGCCCTGTGGTTTCGGGTTCGGCGTCGCGACGGGTGCCGGCGTCGCTGCATATGACACGTTTGCACTGATCAAAACAAGCGCCGCAATAGCGGTTAAAACACGACTGAACATCTACCCCAACCTTTCTTCTTAAACTGGTGCCGGCGAATTCTCGGGCGATGGACTTATCGAGGGAGTGGGTGTCGGACTCGGTCTCGGAGTTGACTGGTGCGGCAAAAACTTCTCTTCCGGCGTTGCCAAAGGCATCGCGCTGAACGTGGGGTGCGGCGTTTCGCCGCCGATGACGATCGGCACCGGGGTGGTAATTGCTACTGCACCGTTGGGCGCCACGTTAATACTCGCCTCCGTGCGGGCGCGGATTTCCGATCCGGCACCGAGCACGAAGTTCCGGCCTTTGCGAAAGGCTCGATAGAGCACGTGATACGGAATGACGATATCTTCGACGGTGTCTTCGGCACCGACCGTCGATTCATGGCCGGCAGTGACGTTTACCGTCAAATGTGAAGTGGGCGCGCGCAGCGGAAGAACGCGTCCTCCGGGAAGATGGAGCGCCCGAAAGTAGACATCGACGAACCCGTAAACATCGCCCATTTGCGCGGCCTCGGCGTCAAGTATGTCGATTTGAACGGGCGTTCCGGCAGGCGCGATCGTGACTCCGCCGACGACCAGCGCCTCTTTAAGATGCGCTTTCACAACGTCGTCTTTCCGCGAAGCGGTCGACGAAATCGGGTCGTCGAGAACGAAGAGCATGCTGGATTCTATCGGGAGGGTGCCCGCCCGCGCGCTCGCGACGGGTGTTGGGGCACCCGCGGGCGCGGGCGTGCTGACGGGGACGGCTAAGCCGCGTGCGCCGCCAAGCGGAAAGAGTGCGACGAGCAAAGCGCTCGCCGCGAAGGCTCCTCCAACGTTAACTGGCGCGTTTTTCCGGCGTATCTTCTCGCGCGGTTGCCGCGGCGGCTGCTGCGCGTTTGCCCTCTTCAATGAGTTGCTTAACTTTCTGGCCGCCCTTTTGCCCGATGCGCTCGTAGAAGTCTGGACCATAGCGATCGCGAGTTGCCTCGCCGCCTTTCTTTCCACCCTTCTTACCGATTTGCTCGTAGAATTCGTGACCGTGAGCTTCTTTTGTGGCGAGGCCGCCCTTTCGGCCGATCTCTTCGTAGAATTCGGGACCGTATTTTTTCTTGACGGTTTCTCCGCCTTTTTGGCCCGCTTCGCGAACGGACATGCCGCTCGTTTTCTTGGGGGTCTCGGGGACTGACATGATGTGTGTACTTACCTTTTCGCACCGCCCGGGAGGACGGCGACCGTTTTGCATATACTAGAACGCAAGTTCGGGCTTAAAGGTTTGGGGGTACCGTGCGCTTATCGGGATCTTTGCTTCTTAAGGTTGTTGCGGCGGGCGGCGCCTGCTTGCTTTTTGGGGTGGTCATGGTGACCATTCCGCGGCATACGCTCTCGCTCGAATACCAAAGGTCGCTCGGCGACGGATCGCTCGCCACGTTGCTGGCCTCGAACGACGAGGCAACGTCGGCGCGAGCGGCCCTGGCCATCGGCCGAACGAAGCTCCACGGTGGGATTCCCCTCTTGGAAGCCCGTCTACGGGACCCGCGCGCGCCGGTTCGCGCTCTTAGCGTGTACTCACTCGGACTCATAAACGCGGGTTCGGACGCCGGGACGATAGCCGGTTTTGCCGTTCACGACACGTCGGGCGCCGTGCGCGTGGCAGCGTTGGACGCGCTCGGGCGCTACGAATCTTCGCGGAAAATGGGCAGCGCCGCGGAAGCGAGAGCCGAAAAGGTCTCGGTTTGGGCGCTCGATCACGACGATAGCCCCATCGTTCGCGGCCGGGCGGCGATCGGGCTCAATTTTTTTGCCGACGGGCCCCGCGGTCCGGCGGCAGCGCTGTCGCTCGTTTCCGCGATGCGCGCGGAGAAAGTGAACGCCGTTCGTGAGCGCATTATGTGGACGGTATTCCGGCGCTACGCAGCGCGCGTGCCGCGCGCGTTTCTCGCAGCGCATCTTCGTGATTCCGATGAAGTCGTTCGCATCGAAGCCGCGCGTGCGTTCGGCCGGTTAAAAGATCCGGCGGCCGTCGCGACTCTCGAGCCGTCACTCT
>JBDTFK010000043.1:0-5592 GCA_039937995.1 Vulcanimicrobiaceae bacterium
GAAGATCTGCGATGGGAAACGGAGCGCGCCGAGGACCGCGATCTTGACGACGTTGCGGCCGCCGTCGGTCATTTGGAACCGCGAGCACAGCACCGGACCGTGCGCACGCCCCGCCGGAAACGCGCCCCCCTCGAATACCGCACCGCGAGCGGGTCGCGCATTCTCGTGGGCCGTTCGCCCACGGAGAACGCCGAATTGACGTTTAAAATCGCCCGGCCGAACGATCTGTGGTTTCACGCCAAAAACATTCCCGGAGCGCACGTTATTTTGCAGCGCGACGATCGCGCAGACCCCTCCGAGGAAGATATTGCGCGCGCGGCTACCTACGCGGCGTCGTTTTCAAAGGCAAAGGGATCGATCAAAGTCCCGATCGACTACACGCTTCGAAAGTACGTGCGCGCGCAACGCAACGCGCCGCCCGGACTCGTGTGGTACACGAATCAACGAACGATTTTAGCCGAGCCGGAAACGCCCGCCTGAGAGAGTTCGGCGCATTCGAGAAACAGGTTTTCGAGCCGCTGGGCGACGATTTCGGCGCGGTATCCCTCGCTGTAGCGTCGGAATGCCGCTTCGCCCATGCGCGTTGCAAAATCGGGATGGCGAAGGTAACGCAACAATCCATCCGCCAAAGCCTGCGGGTCGCTAGGTGGAACCACGAGCCCGGTTTGCTCGTGGAGCACGACCTCGGGCATTCCCCCGGCGGAACTTACGACCGTTGGTTTGCGCAGCGACATCCCTTCGATGATCGCGTTCGGGAGCGATTCGAAGAGCGAGGGGTGCGTGTGAAGGTCGGTCGCCTGCCATACGTCTCCGATCGGTCCCTCGTACGCACGAATCGTAACGCGATCCGAGATGCCGAGCGCCTTCGCGCGGTCCTCGAGCGCGATTTTGTACCCCCGTTCGGATTCCCGGGCGAAGCCGACGAGTAAGAATCGCGCGCGCGGGAATTCGTCGAGGATCCGGCGCGCGGCTTCGACGAGAACCCATTGCCCCTTAAATGGAAGGAGCCGCCCGACTTGCGTGATCACCATGTCGTCCGGCGCGAAAGCGAAGAGCGCGCGCGCTTCTTCCCGCGTGAACGCGCTCTGCGGCGGATCGATGCCGTTGGGTATGACATCAACTTCTTTGCGCCCATTGAAGATCAATTTCTGCAAATCGTGGGCGCGAACGCGCGAATCGGTCACGACGCGTGTTGCTAAATTGGCATTAATGCGTTCGACAACCGGCCAAAACACAACGGGCGCGGGTTTCCCTACGTGAAACTGCGTTACGACGACCGGCGTTTTTGTGCGCGCGCCGGCAAGAACGCCGACGAATGCCGCGGCCCCCGCGTGCGCGTCGATCACGTCGATGTTATCTTCGCGCACCATCCTCGCGAGCGCCGAAACGTTGCGCCGAAGGGATGCCGCCGAGTACGCGAGGCGCTTGAGGGGATGCATCGATTGCCCCGCTTCGGGATGGGCTTCGTGCAACGAACGCACCTCGCTGCCGGCGTCCGCGAATTGCGTCTTGAGCGATCCGAAACGCGTCGCCAATTGGGACGTTTCTTCTTGCATCATCACGATCGTGTGCTCGACGTGCTCGCGGTTCAGCCCGCGCGCCATGCCTAAAATCCGGTTACCGGCGCCGCCCGGATAGAGGTAGCCGCACAACGTTAATACGCGAAGTTTCCGGATTACCTCAGCTATGGCGCGCCTCTAACGAAGCCGCGACTCGCATACGTTCCAGTCGACGTTTGCCAGGAACGCTTCGATGTATTTTCCCTTGTCGGCCGGCTTGTAGTCGCGGAACCACGCATGCTCCCAGACGTCCATTACGAGTACCGGCGACGCGCCGGCAAGATTACCGACGTTGTGATCTCCTACCCACGCATTGAGGATCGCGCCGTTTACCGGATCTTGATATGCGACGACCCAGCCGATACCCCGCATCGCTCCGCACGCCGTAAAATCTTTCTTCCACGCATCGAAGCTGCCGAACGACTCGCCGACCTTGTCGTAGAGTTTTCCGGACGACGGCGGCGTGGCGCTCTTGGTAAGATTGTCGAAATAGTACTCGTGAAGTCGCATGCCGTCGAACTCCCAGCCCAACCGGCGCTGCACCTCGGCAAAAGCCGGATCGGCGCCGGAATTTTTGCCGTCCCGGCGCATTTCGGCAAGCCGCTCGTTCAACGTGTTCGTGTTCTTCACGTAACCTTCGTACAAGCCGAAGTGAATCTGAAGCGTCTCATCCGAGATACCCTGGAGTCCTGCGAGACCCCACTTTTTTGGCGTATAAACATTCATGCCAGACATTTACCCTTCTATTTAACCGGCGTACCGCGCTTTGAAATGTAGACGCGCATTTGCGCGGTTCGGCGCGAGGCTAACCCGGCCTTGTCGCATCGGGGACGAGCACGATCTTTCCGACGTGCTCGCTTGATTCCAGACGTTCGTGTGCTTTTGTCGCATCGGAGAACGTAAAGACCGAATCGACCACGGGCACAATCGGATCGCGCGCGGCAAGCAGCGGCCAAATGCGCTCGCGAAGGCCCCGGGCAATGGCCGCTTTCTCCGCGCTCGTTCGCGGCCGCAGGCTTGAACCCAGAATGGTCGCCCGGCGCTGCAAGAGAAAGGCGATATCGATCGTCGCTTCGCGCCCTCCGGCCGTCGCAATGCATGCGATGCGACCGTCGAGTGCAAGAGCTTGCAAATCGCGGTTGAGATAATCGCCCCCGACGATATCCAGAATCACATCGACCCCCCGGTCGCGCGTGTAAGCGCGGACGGCCTTCACAAAATCCGTTGAGCGATAGTCGACCGCGATGTCGGCCCCGAGGCGAAGGATGGCGTCGCATTTGCGCTGCGAGCCCGCGGTCGCCAGGACATGGGCGCCGGTTGCGAGTCCGAACATGATGGCCGTGGTACCGATGCCGCTCGTGCCGCCGTGTACCAGGAGAAATTCGTCGCGTTGTAATCGCGCGCGCACCAGCACGTTGTCGAAAACGGTAAAAGCATTTTCCGGAAGGGTCGCGCCTTCGACAAACGACCATTCATCCGGCAACGGCAAGACCTGACCCGCAGGCACGGCGACGTATTGCGCGTAACCGCCGCCGTTGCACAAAGCGCACACGCGATCGCCGTTGCGGATTCCCGCGACACCGTCGCCGGTTGCAACGACCACACCGCTGACCTCGAGCCCAAGGATCGGCGACGCGCCGGCCGGTGGCGGATAACTCCCGCCTCGTTGCAGCGAGTCCGCGCGCGAAACCCCCGCCGCTTCGACCTCGATGAGCACTTCGCCCGCAGCCGCGCGCGGAACGGGACCCTCGGCAACGGTGAGAACGGCGGGACTACCCGGCGCATCAAAAGCCACATACTGCATTGCGTTCACGTTAACCGGAAACCGGGTGCGCGTCCTGCGGCTGCGCGGTAACGAACATCGCATCGCCGAAGGAAAAGAACCGGTACTCGTGCTCGACTGCCGACCGGTAGGCGCCCAAGACGCGTTCGCGGCCGGCGAACGCGCTCACGAGCACGAGTAGAGTCGATTTCGGCAGGTGAAAATTCGTGATTGCCGCGTCGACGACGCGAAACGTGAAGCCGGGGCGGATAAAAATGTTCGTCTCGTCCTCGCCGGCTCGAAGCCTGCCGTAACGCTCGACGTTACCTTCCAGCGCGCGAATGACCGTCGTGCCGGCCGCCACCACGCGGCGGCCGTCTTTTTTTGCCGCGAGGATTGCCGATGCTGCGGATTCGGGAATCGCGTACCGTTCGGCGTGCATCACGTGCTCCCCGAGTCGTTCGGTATTCACGGGGCGGAACGTTCCGAGCCCGACATCGAGCGCGATTCGCACGATTTCGATGCCGCGATCCTCAACCGCCCGCAAGAGCCCCGGCGTGAAATGGAGCGAAGCGGTCGGCGCGGCCACGCTTCCGGGAGTTCGTGCGAAGACGGTCTGATAGCGCTCTTGAGCTTCTTCGCTGTCGTTGTGAATGTACGGCGGCAACGGCAGCCGGCCGGCACGGTCGAGGAACGCTTCAAAGCGCACGTCGAGCCGGAAATGCAACTCACGCAAACCATGGTCGAATTCCCTCGCGATCCGCGCATCGCCAAAACCCGCGAATTCGATGAGGGCGCCGGCGCGCAGCCGTTTTGCAGGACGCACCAGCGCGATCCACGCCGTCGCCTCGGGATCGTACGCCGTCGAGCCGGCCGGGTGCAGCAACACGACCTCGACCGCTCCGCCGCTGCCGGCGCGCGCGCCGAAAAGCCGCGCGGCAATGACACGTGTTTCGTTGAGAACAAGGACGTCGCCCGGGGCAAGAAGCTCGGGAAGATCGCGGAAAATGCGATGTTCGCAGCGTTCCCCGTCGAGAACGAGCAAACGGCTCGCATCGCGCTGCGGCGCTGGGTGCTGCGCGATCAGGTGCTCGGGAAGCGAAAAATCGTAGGCGGAGGCTAGTCCGTCGTTAGACGTGGTGTGCCCTCTTCCGTTGCAAGAACGGATCGCGTTTCATTGCGAAGATGCACTTACGCAACGCTCGTTCCGGGAAAATACAGCGAGAGAATGTCGCGTGCGGTTCCGCCGCTTTGCGCGTAGCCGCGAGCGCCCCATTGACACAAGCCGACGCCGTGACCGAGGCCGCCTCCTTCGATCGAGATGGCCGCGGCCGCCGGGGAAGCCGCGCCGGTATCGGTGATCAGCAAGCTCGGAATGACCCGCGTTCCCAAGCGCATGCGGAAAGCGTTGCCCGCCACGAAAGCCGAACCACGGTCGGTTATGAGCTCCAGCGTCTTGGCGCGCCCACTGTCGTCGGGCGTCGCAACGCGAACGCCTTGGAGGGAACCGAGGGCGGACAGTTCTTGCGCAAACGCGCCGGCAACCGCGGCGCGACCGATCGTGCGTTGCCACCGGTACTGCGGCGAGGCGGTGCAGTGCGTACACGCAACGCCTTCGAGATACGGAAGAGGGCTGCCGCCCCATGCGTCGCTCGCGGCTTCGGTGCGCCCGCCGCAACACGACGAATACATGATTTGGGCAAAACCATCCGCGAAGCGCACCACTTGACCGGTCGTGGCATCGACCGCCGCTCGTCCTGCGGGCGACTCGCTCGAAATGCCGTCGTACACCTGGTCGATTTCCGAGGGCACGACGTCGTAAGCACGCCGTGGATTGCTGCGCTGCAGCACGTACGTGCGGGCGCAAATGGCCTGGGCTTGCAACGCTGCTGCGGGCCACGACGGGGGCATCTCGCGCGGTACCACGCTGTAGACGTATTCTTCGAGCGAAAGCGTGTTAACGACCGCCCCGTCCGCCGTGCGAGAAAATGTTCCGCGATACGCGCGTCCGCCGAAGGTAAAGCCGCCGGCTGGATTCGGCGTTGCGTCGCCTGCACCGAGCAATACGCGTAACGACTGCGTCGAAGCGCTCGTTGCGGGATCGAACTCATCTTGCGCTGCCGCGACCGAACGCGCGGTCAGGCCGAAAGCCGCCAGGCTTGCAACAAACGCGGAGCGCCGCATCACAGCAGACGCTCCTGAATTCCCGTCTTCGCGATGAGTCCGAGATGCCGGTAGGCATCCGGCGTCGCTTTGCGGCCGCTCGCGGTC
>JBDTFK010000044.1:0-5069 GCA_039937995.1 Vulcanimicrobiaceae bacterium
CAAGGGATTTTTTGGGCAAACTATTGGTACTTCCAGGACCCTATTTGCAACGAAATTCGTTCGTACCGCTCGTACTTGAATCCGGGCGAGTCGATCGAAAGTGCGCGAAGCCTTCGCCTCGAGCGCACGGGGAGCGATGAATGGAAGGACGGCGAAGGCGGGCGCGTCATCTGCCGGAACGAGCGCGGGCACAAGCATATGTCGCTCTTCCATCCCATGCTGCATTCCGACTACCTTTACGACGACTGGTTTTGGTTCTCGGAGCGTGACCCGGATGGAAAACCGTCACACTTGGGCGCACTGGACATCATAGCAAATCGCGTACAAGGCTAAAAGCCGCGGACTTTTTTCCGTATCATGTGTTGATGCTGCTTTTCTACGCGTTCCCAGAGACGATCGAGGGGTTCGACGTGAAGATCGAAATGTACGTCCAGGAGCCGCGCGAGTGAAACCGCATTTTGCGCGCTCTCGGCTTCAATCTTGCCGGCATGGTGTTGCTCGAGCGCGCAGTTGGTCAGGACGGCGTACCCGTCCTCGAATGATTTCGTGCAAAACAGGTTGGTCACGAACGACGACTCGGGAGAAGTCGCAAGCCATTGCGCCTTCGCAGTAAACGCCTGCAGAAGAAACGGCGTTTCTTTGAAATCATACGTACCACCGCCGTGACTCGGGCTGCGAAACCGCCACCAATCGCCGTCCCGGCTTAGGCTGAAATCGAAGCGCCCATCGTTGTAGGTTCCAACGGCCAGCGGAAGCGGTAAAAGCGAGCCCGAACCAAAGCCGACGTCGGCGAGATACGGAACGTCTAACCGGACGATGAGCGCGAGGTGGTTCATCTCCGCTGCCGCGCCACGCTTCTCGCGCCCGGCTGCTCCCGCGATGTAATCGACGGTGAAACCGAGTTGCCGCAAGGCCCACGCGAGGAGCGCGTTCATCTCGTAGCACCAGCCGCCCCGGCGCGCGATGACGATTTTTTCGACTATCGTTTCGATGTCGAGCGACGGAACGCGGTCAAGCTGGACATCGACGTTTTCAAACGGAATCGCGAGAAGATGCGCCCGGTGGATTCCGCGAAGGGTCATCGCGGAAGTGGAGAGCGGGCCGCCGTAACCGATGCGTTTAAGGTAGGCATGCAGTTGCTGCATTGTCACTCTTGCCGGTTACTCGACGTACGCGTCGACTTCGATCTCGATGAGAAGTTCCGGAGCGATTAGCGCAGCAACCTGAACCATCGTTGCGACGGGGCGAACCTCGCCGAACGCTTCGAAATGCGCCTTTCCGACCGATTCCCAATCGGCGATGTCGGTCACGAACATGCGCGTGCGGACGACGTCGTCAAATGACGCGCCGGCTTCTTCGAGCGCAAGCCCGATTTTCGCAATCGCCGCTTTGGCCTGTACGTAGGCGTTGGGTCCGTCGCCGGTCGTTCCCGCAACGAACACCATGTTTCCAACCCGCACCGCTCGCGAATATCCGACGCGCCCTTCCCAAACGCTTCCGCTTTGAATGTGACGGCGATGGATCGTCACAACGCTTTGACTGCAGCCGTTAACGCGTCCACGGACGCCTTCGCGTCGCCGAAAAGCATTGCCGTGTTCGGCATTTCATAGAGCGGATTGTCGATGCCGGCAAAACCCGAACGCATCGAGCGCTTGAGGACGATCACGTTGGCGGCTTTGTCGACGTCGAGAATCGGCATGCCGTAAATCGGCGAACTCGTTACGTTGCGCGCGGCCGGATTCGTGACGTCGTTCGCGCCGATTACGAGCGCGACGTCCGTCGTCGGAAATTCGGGATTGGCGTCCTCCATGTCGAGTAATTGCTCGTATGGAACGTTCGATTCCGCTAGGAGCACGTTCATGTGCCCCGGCATGCGGCCCGCAACGGGATGGATAGCGTAGAGCACTTTCACATCGCGCTTTTCCAGTTGGTCCGCCAGCGCTTTTACCGCGTGCTGCGCCTGAGCGACTGCCATCCCGTACCCCGGAACAAACGTCACTTTGCTTGCGTACGCGAGCATGACGGCGACATCGTCGGCGCTTACGCTGCGAACGTTCTGTGGGCCGCCGCTTCCCGATGCCGGCTCGCTTCCGCCACCCGAGCCGAACGCTCCGAAAAGCACGTTGGTAATCGAGCGATTCATGGCCTTGCCCATGTCGACGGTCAGAATCGTACCGCTTGCGCCGACTAACGCGCCGCAAATAATAAGAAGCGTCGAGTCAATCTCGAAACCCGTGATTGCAACTGCCAGGCCGGTGAACGAGTTGAGCAGCGAGATAACGACCGGCATATCCGCGCCGCCGATCGGAAGAACGAACAAAACGCCGAGTGCCAATGCGGTTCCGAGCAGCACGGGAAACGCCCACGGCGGTACGGCGCCGCTGGTTGCGATGAGCCAGCCGCCCGTGCCGACGATCGCGAGCGCAACGAGCGCGTTTACGATTTGCTGGCCGGCGTACGTGATCGGCCGCCCGGTCATAACTTCTTGAAGCTTCAAAAATGCGATGATCGAGCCGGCGAAGCTTACGGAACCGATTATCGCCGAAAGAACGAGCGACGTCGAGACGACGGGGTCGAGCGACGTGCCGCCGTGCAAGAGTATGTAGAATTCAACCGTCGAAATGAGTGCCGCGGCGCCGCCGCCCGCGCCATTGTAGAGCGCGACCATTTGCGGCATCGCCGTCATTTTGACGCGGACTGCTGCGAAGATACCGATGGCCGCCCCGATAACTATCCCGGTCGCAATCGCCCACCAGCCGATGCCGAGCGTTTGAATGAGCACGCCTACGAGCGCGATGAGCATGCCGATAGCGGCTAAACGGTTTCCGAGGCGCGCGCTCGAAGGGGCGTTAAGAAAGTGAAGGCCGAGAACGAAAAGTGCGATCGCAACCAGATCCGCAAGAGCAATCGCGACGGTCATTTACGGCCCTCTTTCTTGCGGAACATTTGTAGCATCCGCTCGGTCACCGCAAAGCCGCCGAACACGTTGATCGCGCCGAGCGTAACCGCAACGATGCCCAGGGTTGTGAGCATCGTGCTGTTCCCGGAAGCACCGAAAAGTGCGGCCACGACGACGATAGCTCCGGCGAGCACGATGCCGTGAATGGCGTTGGTCGCCGACATCAGCGGCGTATGCAGCGTCGTCGGAACTTTCGAGATCACCTCGAAGCCGACGAACACGGCAAGCATCAATACCGTAACTAAGCTGAGCAAATGGCTGACGTCGGTCACGCGGCACCTCCAACGAGCGCACTGCCGTCGCGTGCGATGCAAGCGCCTTTTATAACGTCGTCTTGCGGGTCGAGCACGAGCGCGCCGTCTTTAATGAACGGCGAAATCAACGCGAAGACGTTGCGCGAGTAGAGTTGGCTCGCATTGTACGGCATGGTCGAGGGAAGGTTGGTCGTGCCGACGATCGATACGCCGTTTTGGGAGGTAACCGTTTCGTTCGCACGCGTTAACGCGCAATTTCCGCCCGCTTCCGCGGCGAGGTCGACGATAACCGACCCGGGTTTCATCGCCGCGACCGCAGCCTCACTCACGAGAAGCGGCGCGCGCCGTCCGGGAACGAGCGCAGTCGTGATGACGACGTCGTTTGCGCCGATCTGCTCGACCATCCAGGCGCGTTGGCGTTCTTGTTGCTCGGGCGTCAGCTCTTTGGCGTAACCGCCGGATCCTTCGGCATCGCCACCGAGATCGAATTCGAGAAATTTTGCGCCGAGCGATTGCACTTGCTCGCGCACGGCTGCCCGCACATCGTATCCGCTAACGACCGCGCCGAGCCGTCGCGCGGTCGCGATTGCCTGCAAGCCGGCAACGCCCGCGCCCAGTATCAGCACTTTGGCGGGCGGAATCGTTCCCGCCGCGGTCGTGAGCATCGGGAAGAACTTCGGCAACGCGACGGCTGCGAGCAGCACCGCCTTGTATCCGGCAATGTTACTTTGTGACGAGAGCGCGTCCATGGATTGCGCCCGCGTGATGCGAGGAATCATCTCTACGGCGAGCGCCGTTACTCCGGCGGCCGCAAGCCGCGCAACGCCTGCGGCGTCGCCGAGCGGGTTAAAGAAACCGACAATCGCCGCGCCGCGGCGCATCGCACCGAGGATTTCATCGCTTGGGCGGCCTACGCCGGCGACGAGATCGGCGTCGGAAACGAGTGAGGCCGGATCGTCGGCGAACGACGCTCCGGCCTGCGAATATAATTCGTCGGGAAACGCGGCAGCGACCCCGGCACCGCGTTGGATGCGCACCTGTACGCCCGTCTTAACGAGCCGCGTTACCGTCTCGGGAACGAGCGCTACGCGCCGTTCGGGAGCGGTCTCTTGTGGAACCGCAACGATCATGGCGCGATTTTCCTCGCACTAGGAACGAAACCTGCGACGAGACGCGCGCGCGCAGATCTAGGTGATTTCGACCGGGTTTACGAGCGCACCGATTTTTGCGATTTCGACTTCCATAACGTCGCCGTTATGCAGAAATTCCGGAGGGGTGCGGGCAAAACCGACACCTTCCGGAGTACCGGTCGCAATGATATCGCCCGGTAGAAGCGTCATTCCGCGGGAAAGTTCCGCGATCAGTCGCGGGATGCGGAAGATCATGTGCGCCGTCGTGCTGCGTTGCTTTTCCACACCGTTCAAACGGAACGAAATAGCGAGCGCGTGCGGATCGCCGAGTTCATCGGCGGATACGACCCAAGGGCCCAGCGGCGCGGTGTCGTCGAGGCTTTTCCCTTTGAACCACTGCACGTGGGCGCGTTGCACGTCGCGCGCGGTGACGTCGTTGAAGCACGTGTACCCGAAAATAACGGACATCGCCGCCGCTTCGGTTACATCTTTGCAGCGCTCTCCGATAACGACGGCGAGTTCCGCCTCAAAATCGTACTGCGGCGAAAGCGATGCCTGGAGGTGCAGCGTGGCGTTAGGGTCGGCGATTGCCGTTGGAGCCTTCGTGAAAAATGTCGGCACGTCGGGAAGCTTTAACTCCCGCCCCGCCGCGCGCGCGAAGGTTACAAATCGCATTGCCGCTATCGTATCATTCGCGCCGGCTGGTGAGATGCCACATCCCGCAAT
>JBDTFK010000045.1:0-7280 GCA_039937995.1 Vulcanimicrobiaceae bacterium
CGCCGCAACGCCGTCCGCGGCGCCGTGCGTCGTTGGGACCTTTACGCTCGCAACGAGTTCGCGCGTTACCGCATCGATAGCTACGACGTCGGTAAACGTGCCTCCGACATCGACGCCAAGCCGCAGTTTGTGCATGCGGCTACGGCATCGGAAAGAGGCGCGTGGCATCGTACACGAGGCGTGCGACCGAAGCGACGATCGCGTCGCGCTCGGCAAAGGTTCCGTGGGCTCCTTGCAGCATCGCAACGACGACGATGCTGCGCCGGTTTACGCGCGCGATCCCGGCGTCGCTTGTCGCATCGATCGTTCCGCCGCTCCGGCTCGAAGTTCCGGCTTCATGCAGAAGAATCGTTCCCGGCGGGAAACCGGCTCGCAAGCGCCCCGGAGAGGTTTGCACCGCGGCAAGCGTTGCGAGCAACGCGGTGCGCGACGCGGCGCTTAGTATCCGGCCCGATTCGAGAGCGCCGAGCAACGCCGCAATCGACGACGGCGTACCCGCGTTGTCTCCACCGCGCGCGAATGTTCGACCGGCATTCGCGTCCGCAACGAGTCCCGCTTCGTCGGTTCGAAGGACGATGCCGTCGATGCCGAGCGCGCGCATCCGGTCGTTCAATGCGTCCGATCCTCCCAAGATGCGATACAAAACGTCTGCCGCCGTATTGTCGCTATCGATCAACATACGCCCGATCAGCTCGCGCACGGGATAGGCGCGCCGTCCTTGTGCGTATTCACGCGCGATTTCACCCACCGGTACGATGTCGGAAGGAACGAGATCGACGACCTGGTTTGCCTGCAGCTTGCCGGCGTCGATTGCCGCATAGGCGAGGACCGCCAGCGGAAGCTTTTGCACGCCCGCCAGTGGAAAGGCCATCTCACCGTCGCGTTGGATGCTTACACCCGTGCCGAGATCCACAATCGCAACGCCGAGCCTTCCACCGGTTTTCGCTTTGGCATTTGCCACGATCGCGTCGAGCCGTGCGGCAAGGACGATGCGTTCCGACACCGGCGGCGTCGACGGTGACACCGATGGAATAGGCAAGGCTTCGGGAGGCTGCAACTGCACGATTGCTACCACTTGCGCAGGCGCGATCATCGCTTCATTCCCGCAAGCTCGTCGTAGAGACAAACCATCGTCGTAATGCCGCCGAAGAACTGCGCGAGGTCGAACTTTTCGTTGGGCGCGTGGATTTGGTCGTCGGGCAATCCGACACCGATCATGACTTGCGGCAGGTGCAAGATTCGATCGAAACTCGCGACGGGACCAATCGAACCGCCCGTCCCGATGAACACGGGCTTCTTCCCGAATCCTGCTTCCATAGCGCGCGTCGCGGCTTCAACCGCGGCGTGTTCGCGCGCAATAATGACGGCGGGCGTGTCGCCGCTATGTTTGACGCTAACGCGCACTCCGCCGGGCGCTATGCGCTCGATGTACTCCGCCACGATCGTACGAATTCGTAGTGGATCCTGCGTTCCAACCAGACGCGCCGAAAGCTTCGCTTTTGCCCAACTCGGAATAATCGTCTTAGATCCGGGGCCCTGGTATCCGCCCCATATTCCGTTGCATTCGAGCGTCGGCCGGAACCACATACGTTCCAGGGGTAAGCGGCCGCGCTCTCCGGCGAGTTCCGGAACGCCGAGTTGTACCGCTTCGCGGGCCTCATCGAAAGGGAGATTCCGCAATTCGGCAAGATGCGCCGGCTCGAGGTCGGGGACGCCGTCGTAAAAGTCGGGAACGACCACTCGCCCATCCGCGTCTTTGAGCTCCGAAATAATCGACGCGAGCGCCTCGATCGGGTTGCGCAAGATCCCGCCATAGTACCCGGAGTGCGTATCCGCTGCCGGACCATCTACGGTCACTTCCCACAACACGAGCCCGCGAACGCTGGTCGTTAGCGCCGGAACGTCTTGCGAATAGACGGCCGTGTCGCTAATCACGGCAAAGTCGGCAGCGAACAGGTCGCGATACCGTTCGAGCGCGCCCTCAAAATTCGGCGAACCGATTTCTTCCTCGCCTTCGACGACGATTTTGATGTTTATCGGCAAGCGTCCGCGCGTTTTCATATGAGCTTCAATAGCCGCCAAGTGCATGAGCACTTGCCCTTTGTCGTCGACGGCGCCGCGTCCGAATATTTTTCCGTCGCGCACGGTGCCTTCAAACGGCGGGCTTCTCCACAGTTCGACCGGATCGGCCGGCTGCACGTCGTAGTGACCGTAAATCAACGCCACCGGCGCGCCGGGAGCGCCGAGCCACTCGCCGTACGCAAGCGGGTTTCCATCCGTTTCCAAAAGCCGCGCGTTTAGTCCGATTTCCTGCATACGCGCGACCAAACGCTCGCAGCAGTTGCGCACATCCGGCCGGCGCGCCGGATCGGCCGAAACGGACGGAAGTGCGATCCAGCGCTTCAATTCATCGAGGTACGTTTCGCGGTGCGATTCGCAGAATTCGATGAGTCTTGGATCGATCGTCGTCATAGTGTCTTTCCCGATGTGCTTGCATCGTACGGCGCGCCGAGTTGAATATCGAGCGTCTGATTGCCGCGCTCCACCTGAAAACGGTGAGGAAGTCCGTCGTAGGCGCGCAGTTGCGTTTGATACGTTCCATACATCCACCAGTAGCGCCCGTCCAATGTATCGACGACATCGTTGGTTCGCAAACCCGCGTCGTACGCGGGACCTCCCGCGCGTACGTAAGCCCGCATGTTCCCGTCCACCGTTTTGAACAGCGTGTAAAAATACGATGGGGGGTCTGCAGGGATGGCGGCCAGCCCGCGCACGAAGAGCGCGTTCGCGCGCGCCGGGTTGGTATGGACCCATTCCACCAAGCGCGAGATGCCTTCGCGCGCAAGCGTCGCGGCAGAGGCGGATGTCGGGTACCCGGGTTCCGTGGCATGATCGTGCCACTCGTTGACGATCCAGCCGCCGCAATCTTCCAAGCGCAGCCCAACGTCGAGATCCGTCCCTTCGACTAACCGAAACGTCGAGGTTGTAATCTGAACCGTCGCGGCGTAAGGTTTGGCGCTACAGCCCCCAACGTTCGGCGCGTCGTTTCGCGCGAATGCGTGCCAAGGCTCGCCGGAAAATGCGGCTATCGTAGCCTCGGCTGCGGCCCGGCCGAGCGCGGTTCCGTCGTTGCCGACGGCGATGCGTCCCGCAGACGACGGATTTGCAAAGAGACCCGGGTTTGCGCTCGCATACGCGGGTGCGACGATCGCAGCGAAGGCCTTCACGCCGAAGAGCGACGGCGCGGCGAACACCACCGCGAGCGTTGCGGCTGTCGCTACGGCCACCTGGAACGGTAAGGTGCGCTTCGTAATTTCGTCGATCTGTACGCCTGTAAAATTCGCGACCCAGACGTTTGCGGTATTCGTCGGATCGCACACGTTCTGCACTTGAACGACCGCCATGACGGCGGCAACCAAAATCACGGGAGGCAAACTGTGCGACGTCAGCAGAATGGTAAAAATCGCGATGCCGACGCCGAACGGGTTGAGCGGCCCGCGATACACCACGAGGGGGCTCAAGAGCCCGAATATCACGACGTAGGCGATCGGGCTATGCGTCCAACCTCCCGCTACAAGCGGCTCCAACGCGTGCGAAAACTGCGGCGCTTTCGTAAGCGTAAGAAGCATTCCGATGCCGATAAAGAGCAGAATCGCCGGCGCGACGTCTTCGACTCCGCGTATTGCCGCGGCGACCAACGTCGGAATAGCGGCGCGACGGCGCGTTACGAGCACGCCATAGAGCGCGGAAATGATAAATGCAATCGTGGCGTCGAGATGCAACGCATAGTAGAGCACGATAGGAAGAACCGGCGTAAGCAGGGCCCAGGGCGGGACGCCGTCCGGCTCGACGCGTTCGGCGCGCACGGCCCACGTTGCATAGCCCCACTCGGAGCGAAACGCGACGATGGCGTACACGACGAGAGCTACCGCATCGATGAGCGCAAGCACCATCGCGTATCGCGTCATCGCTTCGGGCACCACGCCGAAGAACTGCGTGTAGAACTTCCAGTTGACGATGTTGAAGATAAAGCCCAACGCAAAGGCCATGAGAAACAGGGTCGCGGCGGCCCGGCGCGGCACGCCCGTCGTCATCATGATCGGAAGCACGATCGACCCGACCATGATAATCGCGCCCAGGCCCGATAGCGACGTGAACAACAGCGCTACGACCGCGCATAGGACGAGCGCCAGTACGAAGGGTTGCTCGCCGCCATATTCCGCCGCAAGGTTGACGATCGCGCGCGCAATTCCGGTGTCGATCGTGACGCGGCCGAGCAGAGCGCCGAAAATAACGGCGACGTAAACGCTCGAAAGCGACGACGCGCCGGCAACGATCAGCGCCCCGATCGCCGCAAACGGAACACCCGCTACAACGGACATCGCGAAAGCCATGAGCGGAACCGCCAAGATCGCCGGCATCCACCGCGCGAACATCATCGAGGCAAAAATCAAAAACACGCCGAGAACGAGTAGCCCGGTCATCAGCTTACTTAGTCATTCGCGATGCCGAGGACGGAATCCAGGCTTGGAAGCGGTTTGTGCGGCACATAGTATTCATACGTTGCGCGGTCGATCGCATCCGCCCGGCGGATTGCGAGTTGCGCGTCGAGATGATAGCGCTCGAGGTTGCTTTGCAGGTGGCTTTCGCGGTCCTCGTACCGCCACGCGCGCGCGTAGAGCGGCAAGAGTTCCAGGTCGCTATCGCGTTGCTCCCAAAACCAGTACTTGCACCAAAAGAGATCGCGCACGCCGTCCGACGGATTTGCGCTCGCGTCGCTGTAGTAGCGCCGCACCTCCGGCGCAATCTGATAGCGCCGCCCGAGTGCGTCATAGCGCCGCGCGGCAAGAAACATAACGGCGGCCGCGTTCGAATGAAGCGGAGGGCGCGCGCGCAAAAGATGCGTCTCGACCGCCTCGGCATCGAGGCGGAGGGCCGTAAGGTCGACGTTTGCCATGAGCGAGAAGTCGAATGTATCGAACGGATCGGCCCAAAAACGCTTGTTGCTAAAGGTACCGACGCGCGCGCCCGCATCGGCGAGACGCGCAAAGTCGCCGCCGTATCCCGCGTCGTCCGTGCCGAAGAATGCCGCCGGGAAATCGGCGCGGAAGCGAGCCGGATCGACATCGCCCGCCTCCCACGCTGAGGCCGCGGCGTAGAGAACCGGATACCACGTTTCCTCAAAGAGCGTCTCGCCGTCATCGTTCCATGTCGTTTGGAAAAGGCCCAGCACGTGCGCGCGTTTACCCGCGCTGATGAACCGGCGTTCGTTTGGAATCGCGACGTCTATCGCGGGGTAGATTTCATTCCAGTTATCGGCGCCGGGCGCCACCATCTGCGCTAGCCCTCCGTCCGCAATCGTACGGATATATTTCTCGAACGGCTCGCCGGCTCCGTAATGCCAATTGACGACCACGGCGGTCTTTGGAATCTGCGAGAGGATCGTCGGATCGGCCTGAATCCCATCGTCCCAGAGCATTACGCGCGCGGGTGCGACGAGCTTTGCCATCGCTTGCACGTGCCGTGCATACACCGCGCCGCGGCCGCCGTGAGCCGCAACGAATTGCGCCGTCGCCCCTTCGCCGAGCGTAGCCGTTTCGTCGGCCCCGATATGGAAAAACGGCGGGGCGCGAAGCGCGGCAAGCTCTTGCGCAATGACGCGCGCCAGATAGTCCGCGGCGAGCGCAACGTTCGGCGAGAGCAGAAACCCGTGCGGGAGCTCCGCGGCGGGCGCGTATTGCTCCACTCGTAGCGTGTTGTGCATGTGCGCGAAGGTCTGCTGCTGCGGAATAAGCGCAACGTGGAAACGCGCGGCATATCGATCGAGATCGGAGAGTTGCGCCGGGGTGATGCCGTCGAGCGGAGCCGGAAGTGGGTCGGTGGGGCTTACGAAAACGTGCTCCATGTAGGGCGAATAGCCGTTCATTTTGAACGCGGCGATCGTGCGGATGCGCTCCTTGAAATAGCGCATCGTCGGAAGCGGACCGCGCGAAACGTCGTCGCTCAAGATGCGCCATTGCAGCGCGGGGCGGTCGCCGATGCGGACGCACGGCATATCCCAGCGCCCACGATTGCGCACGGGTAGTTGCGCGAGAGTCATCATTGCATAGAACGTGCCGGCATCATCGCCGCTCGCGATCGCAACGCCGCCGCCGTCTACCGTGAGGGAGTAGCCTTGGGGCACGATCGCGGCATCGTGGCGAACCCGGATTTCGCCGTGCGCGTCCATCCGAAGCGACCCCGCGCCGAGCGGGTGCCATCGATTGTTCACCTCGTCGATCGCCGCCCGGCCGATGCCGGGGGCAACGGTGCGCGGGATCGGCGCTCCCGCCGCGGGACACGGCAACGGAACAATTGTGGCCGGGCGCGGAAGTATGTGAAGTGCGACCATCGCAAGGACGGTACCGAGCATGTGGCGCCGTTAGTCGCTTTTAGCTGCTCTTCCCCCAGGTAGCGGCACCCGGAGTATGGGAATGGGCATACATGAAGACGCATACGACGGCCCTGTCCCTCCTGGCTCTCTGCGCCCTGATTCCTCTCGCGCCGTCGCGCGCCGCGGACGAAAAACAGCTGCAAAATATGCGCGGCGACGTCAGCTTTCAACGCGCCGACGCAGCAAAATCGAAAGCGATCGCCGTTAACGCCGCCGTTTCGCTTGCCGACAAAGACTATGCGATAACGGGAGCCGACTCGCTCGCGGGAGTGAGCCTTCCCGACAGTTCCCGCGTTCTCGTGGGATCGCAATCGAAGGTGCAACTAGCCTTCTTCAACCAAGCACAAGGCAACAACGCAAAGTTTATCGTTTACAACGGGCGCGTTCGTTTCATCGTGCAACACCCGCAGGGGGCGAAGGCGAACTACACCTTTCAAACCTCAACCGCGTCGATCGGTGTGCGCGGAACCGAGGGCGACGTGCTCGCACAAAGCGACGGTTCGTTTACCGTGAACGTCTATGAGGTTTGCGATCCGAGCACGCCCGTGGTCGTCACGACAAAAGGCGGTGCGGCTTATACCCTGAATCCCGGGCAGTCGCTCGTCGGCGAAGAGGTCAACGGCGTGGTTCGAGCACACATCGAAGCGCTCACGCAACAATTAATCGATCGGTTCTCGCCCGATTTCGGCGTTCCCACGAGTTGGGATGCGGCTAAAGGTGAAATCGTTGCGAGAGCAACGAGCACCGCAACGCAGGCTGCCGACCAGGCAACCGGCGGGCTCGCGAGCCAAGTTGCAAACCTCGGCGGCCTCTTCGGGCACAAGAAATCCGACTCAACGCCCTCACC
>JBDTFK010000046.1:0-3525 GCA_039937995.1 Vulcanimicrobiaceae bacterium
AGAAGCGTGTTGAACAGTTCCGCGACGTTCGAACGTGCGCGTGGTGCCGCCGCTAGCGTGCCGAGGCTCGACGACATGACGATCATTTGCGGCCAGGTTTTCATCGCCTGCGCCGTTTTGATTTCGACCGGAATCGCAATTGCCGGTTCGCCGTATTGATCGCTGACGGTGAGCGAGCACGAACCCGCGCTACCTTTGGGATCGATCGTTAACGTCGCAGTCGTCGCGCGTGCCGTCGGCGACGATTGCGTGGTTTTTGCCGTCTGCGCAACGGTTACCAAGCCGCTGCAACTGCCGCCCCACATGAGATTCAAATCTTCGGAGTCGTAGGATTTTGAAAACCCGATCGTCTGCGCCCCGGCCGCGGGCGAAGCGAACGTTAGCGACGCGGACGTTGACGAGAGATCGCCCATGACTTGAATCTGCGCGCCCGCGTGTTGCGCGTAATCGTCGACAATGTCCACCGCGCACAATCCCGGCGCGCCCCGTACCGGCGACATGCGGAACGGCGCGGGTGCGTCGTTCATGCTGCCGGCTCCATTGTTCGGCCACGAATACGGAGCGGCCGGCGGACTCGGAGAAAGGCCCGCCTCAAGAACGCTGTGCGGCGGCGCGTACGGCCAACCGGGGATAAACGTTGCAACACTTCCGCACGTCGCTCCGCTATCCGACGCAAACCAGTGCGTGTAACCGAACTCTGCTGCGACAAAGTGCAACGCGCTGCCATCCGTCGTCCAGTGCGCGACGAGCTTGCCCGGAACAACGACCGGGGCGTTCGGTGTCGGCGAAGCATTGGGGACGGATAAGCCGGTTGCGCTCGCGGCGCATTGCAACGTCCGCGTCTCGGTGGCACCTTGCGGGCTCGTAAACGTAAGCACGATTGCGGGCGCGGGGCACGGCGGTTGCGAGGAGAGCACGCGGAAGCTCGCCACGCCGTGTGAATCCACGGCCGGATACGACGCGACCGCGCTTGGATGCCCGGCGCTACTCAGGAAAATGGAAAACGGCGGCTTCCCGATTTGCGCTGCCTCGATCGACGCGCTGCTTTCGATCGGCATGACGTTCGCGGGCTGCACGGCCCCCGCAGCGTTCGGCCTGCCGGAGTACACGCGCAACGCGAATCCCGGTAATGCGTTGCCGTTCGCATCGATGCGCGGCAGAACCGTCAACGTCGCGCCGTTTCCGCTGCCGGCTGCAACGGCTCGAGCCACGGCGATGTTCGCGTCGAAGTCGTCAAGCGCGTTGCGCAGCGCCCCTGGGTGCATGCTTGCGAGCAGCGATCCGCCCCCAACAAGCAATATGGCCGTGCATGCCACCGCGACGACGATTTCGACGAGCGTAAACCCGCGCTGATTTTCCACGACACGGGAAGTGCCACGAAACGTACCGCGCGGGACGCGAGAACGCTATTCGAAGCGCAGCGCCTCGATCGGATGCAAGTTCGCGGCCTTGCGCGCGGGATAGTAGCCGAAGAACACGCCGACGAATGCGCTGAACGCGACCGAGGCGGCGACCCAAATCGCGGGAATCTGCGTCGGCCATTTCGCGAGCATTGCGACAAGCGCTGTACCGATGAAACCTACGATCACGCCGGTCATACCACCGACGGTCGCGAGTACGATCGCTTCGGTAAGAAACTGGCGTAGGATCACGGCGCTGCGCGCGCCCACCGCCATGCGGAGTCCGATCTCACGCGTTCGCTCCGTGACCGATACCATCATGATGTTCATGATTCCAATCCCACCGACAATCAGCGATACGGCGGCAACACCCGCGAGAAGGAATTCCATAACCGCGCCCGTCGAAGATGCCGCAGCCGCGATCGATTGCAGATTGCGCACTTGGAAATCGTCGGTTTGCGGCGGCACGATGTTATGCCGCCGCTCGAGCGTCACCGTTATCAGGCGTTGCACGTCGTCGATCAACGCCGAATCTTTCGCCGAAACCATAAGCGAGTTTACCGTCGTGAGTCCGGTGATTCGCTGCATCGCCGACGTGTACGGGATGAGAATCGTATCGTCCTGATCTTGACCCAGCCCGCTCTGCCCGAGCGCCGAGAGCGTTCCAATGATTGTAAACGGCACGCCCTTGAGGATGATTGTCTGACCGATCGCGTTCCCACCACCCGGAAAGAGTTGTTGCACCACCGTTTGGCCGAGTACGGCTACCTTCGCAGACGACGCGACATCGTTTTGTGAAAAGAAGGTTCCGGTCGCCACCGGCCACGACCGAATGAACGTGTACGTCGGCGCGACGCCGCTCACCGTCGTTTGCCAGTTATTGCCGCCGGCTACGGCCTGCGTGCGGATCGTTACGACGGGCGAAGCCGCGGCAACGCCGGGAAGCTGCGCGAGTGCGATTCCGTCTTCGGGCGTGAGCGTCGAAGCGGTACCAAAACCTCCGCGCGCCCCCACGCTTGTTACGGAGCCGGGTTGCACGACGATCAAGTTCGATCCGAGACTGTCGATGCTCGCTTGTACTGAGGTGCGCGCGCCCGATCCGATGGCGACGGTAACGATCACCGCCGCGACGCCGATCACGATGCCGAGCATCGTCAGGAGCGAGCGTGCCTTATTACGCACGAGCGCGCTTAGCGCGAGTTTCATCGTATTGGTCATGCTGCCCGCGAGTCGTTACGGTTGTCGCTCACAACGAGACCGTCGCGGAAGGTGACGATCCTGCGCGCGTTCATCGCGATATCGCGTTCGTGCGTCACGAGCATGATTGTAATGCCCTGCGCGTCGTTGAGGTTTGCGAACAGCCGCATCACGTCGTCCGACGTTTTCGTATCCAATGCCCCCGTCGGTTCGTCGGCAAGAATCAGCGCCGGTTCGTTCACAAGCGAGCGTGCGATCGCGACGCGCTGTTGCTGGCCGCCCGACATTTGATTCGGGTGATGATGCGCGAGATGGTCGACGCCGACGATTTTCATCTTCTCAAGCGCAATTCGCTCCCGTTTGGCGTCGGGCACGCCGGCGTAGATCATCGGCAGCTCGACGTTTTCCAGCGCGCTCGTTCGAGGCAGCAAGTTGTACGATTGGAACACGAAGCCAAGCCGCCGGCTTCGGATATCGGCGCGCGCATCCGCATCCAAGTTCGAAGCATCAGCGCCATCGAAAAAGTACGCGCCGCTCGTGGGTCGATCGAGCAAACCGGTGATTTGCATGAACGTCGATTTGCCCGATCCGGATGGACCCATTACCGCAACGAACTCCCCGGGATCGATTTGCAGGTTTACGCCGGCGAGCGCGACGACTTCCGTGTCGCCAAGCGCGTAGACCTTGCGTAGATGTTCGACGCGAACGACTGCAGCCATTACGGCATACCCCGGATGCCGCGGCCGGACGGCTTTCCGCCCGAAAGCGGCGATCGTGCTTGCGAGTTCGCGCCCGGTGCCCCGGTGATGCCGGTAACGACGTTGTCGATCTCGCTCAAGCTCGAATCGCCGATCGGCGTGACGGCGGCTTGCGATGCGCTGACAAGCTCGACGCGCACCCGGACGCGCTCGATCTTGCCGTTGCGCTG
>JBDTFK010000047.1:0-3687 GCA_039937995.1 Vulcanimicrobiaceae bacterium
CCGGCGATCCGGTGCCGGGCGCACATGCGTTTGGAAACGTGACGGTCGTGCAATCGGAGCTGTTGTAAGCGAGATAGAAGTCCAAGGTTGCACCCGGCGCAAGCGATGCCGCCTGTTGCACGTCGAGCTGCGCTTCGGAGTCTTCGGGATTACATTTCGGCAACGATCCCTTACACGACGGATCGGAGACCGGCGGTGGTGACGCAAACGCGTTCGAGAACGGAAAACCGTTCGGGGGCGGCGAGCCGGAGGGCGCGGCGGTCGGGATTCCGGACTTCACGAGACCGGCCGCGACGCCGCTTGCGGTCACGTTAACCTGGTGAACGGACGCGACGTTGACGTGGTTGTAAAATGCGGAAAATGCATCGAGGTCGTGGTCGCCCGTGCCGCCGGCGTAGCTGTCGATCGGGCCGGTTCCGATGATTGCAACCGTCACGCCCGTTCCCGTAAAGCTCTTTACGTACGCATTGTTATAGTCGAACGCGGCGCGCACGAGTTGTGGCGAATACCCCAAGTTCGAGGCCGCGCCGGCGCGAGGCGGGTTGATGATATAGGTGTGCATCGGCGTGTATGCGACGAGATTCCCTACGACATCCACGGGAACGATCTGCCTGAAATGCGGCGTCGTCGTCGGACCCACGAACATTTTCCCGTTTTTGCGGTACACGCCGAAGGTCGTATTAAACGCCCGCTCCATCGATGTTTGGCTGCCCGAAACGCTGAGCATCATGCGCTGGGGCCACGCGCCGATCGTCAGGCCTTGCTGTGCGAAATAATTCGCGGCAGATTGATAGTCGCTCTGCGACGCGCCGAAACGTTTCGCAATATCTTGCGGTGCGAGCCACTTGCGGAAGCTCCCCGACGACGGATCGTTCACGTCGCGCGCATATTGCATCAGGGCCGCAGCGTTTTGCTGCCGCACCAGCACGTTTGCGCTAAGGTGCGCGTTCCCCACGGGCCCAAGGTACTGCGCCCCTTGCAAGCTCGATTCTCCCCATTCTTTGATTTGGAATTGAGACGGAATCGAACCGTTGCTAAACGTAGGATTACCTGTGTTCGGGAGCGCGGTTGTTGCACCGCCGCCACCGCCGCCGCACGCCGATAGCGCCATCGAGAGGCCCCCGAGCGCGGCGAGCGCACGAAGAGAGGTGGAACGGATCATCGCGGACCTCCCGTGGTGTGAGCGGAAGCGCGCATCATCGCTCGAACTTGCGCTGCGCGCTCCATCG
This sequence comes from Vulcanimicrobiaceae bacterium, assembly GCA_039937995.1. Classification (GTDB taxonomy): domain Bacteria; phylum Vulcanimicrobiota; class Vulcanimicrobiia; order Vulcanimicrobiales; family Vulcanimicrobiaceae; genus JALYTY01. The sequence continues at coordinate 1,230 of JBDTFK010000047.1, forward strand.
CGCGCTCGAACCGGATGCCGGCCTGACGCGCGACGATCTGCGCCGCAAACGCTTGCGAAGCGCCGCGTCCGGCTAGGTTAACCGTGAGCGGAGCGCTCTGGAGCGAGAGTTGCTCTCGTATGGTATTCGTCAACACCGGTTGCGCGTTCGTGGAGAAATAAAACGCGTACGGCGTCGTGAGGCTGTAGTCGTAGTATTCATCGAGCGTGTCGGCGATCGTCGAACACACCGGTCCGAGCGTTACCGGTCCGGACGAACCGACGTAATTCACCAGATCGTATGTGTCGAACGTTTCGGTTTCGATGTAACCAACGACCGGATCGACGATTTGAATCGTGCGGCGGATGTGTTCGGGCGTGCCGGTGCCCCTGAACGTGCAGACGCCTGGAAGACTCGCGACGCTTCCCAGGTCTTGCGTTACGTCGCTATAGAGCTTAAGCGGTGCCGGTAACCATGACGGAATCGTCAACGGCGCGCCAAAGACCGACAGGGTGATGTTGCCGCCCGTGGGCGCGGCGACAGTGACGTTGCCGACGCCCGTCGCGTACGACCCCGACCCGTCGGCACTCACGGTGATGACGTTGGTCCCGGAACCGCCGGGGAGCGTCAATGTTTCCGTATATGTGCCGGCTGCCGCGTACACGCGCAAGATCTTCGTGCCGTCGGCCAACGCTTGATTGACGCTGGAGGGCGGTGCATTTGTCCAACCGCCCGAGCCCTCGGGCAACTGGCCGAATTGCAGTCCCGATCCGGCGTAGGTCGTCTTCACCGTATTGCCGTTGAGATCGTTTGCGGTTTCGGATGTTTCGAGATATTTGCCGGCGGAAAGCGCGACATTTGCCAAGGTTGTCACCGTGGTCGCGTTGGTTGCGTAGGCGTCGGTTTCTACGCTTTGTTCCTGAGTTGCGTTTGGAAAGGTCACTCCGATTGCCACCGCCGCGTTCGCGGTCGCCGTCGGCTGCGGACACGGCTGGGTGCGCGAGATCGCTTGCGTTAGCGCCCCCGCATAGGTATAGACGTTGCCCTGATTGATCGGATACGCACCGTCGGCGTTGCGAGCATTCGCGGCTCCGGCAGACGGCCGCGCAATATTGACTCCGACGCAACCCGAGAGATTGATCGGAGGAATGAAGCCGCCCACATACACGGCGAGGTAGATCGAACCGCCGCTCGGTATCGAGATTACCGGCGTCGTGGTCGCGGGAACAGTGACGATTCCGCCCGCCGGCTGGCCGCCCGTCGGCGTGGTGGAAACCCACGCGGGGCTCTGACCGTTCATATCGTAGTACGCAACGAAATACTCCCCGCTCGGTGAACCGGCCGGCAACGTCACGGTAAAACCGGGCAAACCGTTGAGCGTCACCGGGCCGCCCGTTGCGGTCGCGGTAAAATAGACAAGCGCGGTATTACCGCCTGCAGCAAATGGACGCGCGCGATGCACGATTTGAATGACCGGTGCGGGCGAGGGATTCGTCGTCGATGCGGCGATTGTCAGCGTTCCCGAACCCGCGGGTACCGCAACGGTGCCGATAAGCTTTCCGGGGATCGGCGCGGTCGTCGGTTGCACGCCGAGCGTAATCGTTGTCGTTACCGGCGGCGTGGCTGTGGGCGTCGACGTCGGGTGCGCCGTGGGGGGAGGAGTGCCGCCGCTGCCGCCCGACCCGCAAGCGGCCAAGCCGGCGGCAAAAATGACGGCGCCTAAAAATGCAAAGCGCGCTTCCACCAGAACTCCTTGAGGTTGCAGCAAATTATCCGCGATGACGCGAACGGGTGTGGCTGCTTTACCGTTGCTTAGGTAGCATCCCTGCGGGAGATTCTCCGGTGAAATATCAAGCTTTTTTATTCGTTCTCTTCGCCCTACCGGCGATTGCGCTCGCGTCGACCCGTCTCGACGGGGGCGTGATTGAAAACTCGCGCTCGACAAACACCGCGGGATACACCATTAAGGTATGGTCGAACGGACACGCTCTTCTTACTAGCCAAGGAAGCCCCGGCAAGGCGTTTACGATCGATGAAACCTTAGCGCTAAAATTCTTGGCCGACGCCAAAGCTGCCAGAGCAAACCCGGGAACCGCTTCGCATTGCATGAAGAGCGCTTCATTTGGAACGACGACCATGGTTACTTGGCATGAGTGGGCCTCACCCGACCTCCAATGTCCGCCTTTCTCACCGCAGGTGGGGATGCTCGCAAACGAAACCCGCGCAATCCAAAGCGCAGCCGGCGTCGGAGCGCCACTCCATCGCATAGCGCTACCAATCGAGCAGCGCCGGTTTCCCCCAACCCCGAGCATGAGCCCAACACCCGAAAGCGAACAATCACGCCCGTGAAAAACCCCATTTTCGTCCTCGCTCTGGCCGGAGCAGGCGCTTTGCTTGCCGTAGCTCCGCCCCCGGTTCCGTCGCCCACTCCCCTACCGACGCCGCCGCCGCTGGGCTCCGCCCTGCCGACTGCGACGCC
>JBDTFK010000048.1:0-3280 GCA_039937995.1 Vulcanimicrobiaceae bacterium
GACGCGCAAAGCGGCGCAGTCATCTTCGCGCAAGATGCAAATGGATCGTTTCAACCGGCGTCGACAATGAAACTTATCGTCGGTGGCGCCGTTCTTACGCAGCTCGGTGCCGACTATTCGTTTCTCACCGACGCCTTAACGGACGGTTCGGTGAGTGAGGGCGTACTCCACGGGCGGCTCTACCTGCGCGGCGGCGGCGACCCGACTCTCGATGAAGCCGCGATGCAGGACGCGGCAAACGCCTTGCGCGCGCAATCCATCTCGCGAGTCGACGGCGAGCTTGTGGTGGACGCCGCGCACTTCGACGCGTCAGAATACCCGCCCGGTTGGGTAATCGACGACTTACCGCAAGACTACGCGGCTCCCGTGAGCGGACTTTCGTACGACGACAATGCAGTTACGCTCGCTCTCACCCCGGGCGCATCGGTCGCGAGCCCCGTGAATCTCGCGATGCATCCGCAAACCTCGAGCGTTACCGTAACGAACGATGCGATCACCGGCGCCGCAAAGTCCCGAGATACAACGGTGCTCGAACGCCCGTTGGGCGACCCACGCGCAATTCGGGTCACCGGCAGCCTGCCGCTGGACACGCCGAGCGAAGAACTCGTCGCATCGGCCGGCGTTCCCGAACTCTTTGCCGCAGACGCGCTGCAAAGCTCGCTTGCATCGGTAGGAATACGCACGAGCGCCGTGCGCGAGGGCGGAACACCACCACGAGCCCGCGTTCTTTGGCACCATCGTTCCGTTCCGGTGCGCGATTTGCTCGCGAAGATGTGGTTGCCCAGCGATAATCTTCTGGCGGAGTCGTTGCTGGAAGAACTCGGCACGGCGAGCGAAGGAACCGGCGACACGCGCGAGCGCGGAATCGATCGCGAAACCGCATGGTTACGAACGCTCGGCATCGATCCGGCAACGCTATCCATCTCCGACGGATCCGGGCTCTCCCAATACGATCGCATCACGCCTGCGTCGCTCGTCACGTTATTGCGAGCGCTTTGGTTGTCGTCGAACCGCGCAAGCGTGCTTGCGGCACTACCCGTGGCCGGGCAAAGCGGAACGCTCAGGGACGCGTTCGTCGGCTCTTCGCTCGCCGGTCACGTCGTCGCTAAGACCGGGTCGATGTCGCACGTGCGCACGCTGGCGGGGTATCTCGTTACCCCCGCCCGAACGCTCGTTTTCGCGCTTTTCGTCAACGATTGGATGGACTCGTCGGCGGAGGCGGGCGCGGAGGTTCGAGATATGCAGCAGCGCTTCTTGGAGGCCGCAGCCTCGACGCATCCGTAGAGCCGTCGGCGGCGTTGTAGGAGTTGTATGAGTACCGCAATTGCTACGTTTGCCGCCGGCTGTTTTTGGGGAGTCGAAGCGGAGTTCAACAAAACGCCCGGGGTGATCGAAGCGATCTCGGGCTATACGGGCGGTCACACGGCAAATCCGACGTATCGTGAAGTGTGCTCCGGCAACACCGGGCACGCGGAAGCGGTCGAAGTGACGTACGATCCCGCAATCGTCAGCTACGACCGATTGCTCGATGCATTCTGGAACATGCACGACCCCACGCAAGTCAACCGCCAAGGCCCCGATATTGGAGCGCAGTATCGCTCCGGCATTTTCACGCATTCACCCGAACAAGCCGCCGCCGCAACGGCGTCGCGGGACCGCGTTGCAAAATCGCTCGGGCGCCCAATAGCGACGGAGATCGGGCCGGCCCCGGCGTTTTTCCGAGCCGAAGACTATCATCAACGCTATTTCGAGCGCAACGGCGGCGCTTGCCACATCTCGCAGTGAAACGGACGCAGTTCCTCGTGGCGGTCGGGGCCGCCGGCGTGGCCGCACTCGCGCCGCATCTTGCGCAAGCGCAAAGCTATGCCGTTACCCACGGCGACGCCGATTGGCTGCGCATCCTTGGACCCGAGCGGTACGCGATATTGCGCCGGAACGGTACCGAGCCGGCGTTTTCAAGCGCGCTCATAAAAGAAATGCGTGCGGGGACGTACCGCTGCGCGGGATGCGACCGGGCAGTATTCTCATCGACCGTAAAATACGATAGCGGCGACGGTTGGCCATCGTTCTGGACGGTGATCCCGAATGCAACGCGTACGCGCGCCGACTACGACCTGATCGAGGCGCGCACGGAAGTCCACTGCGGTCGATGCGGCGGGCATCTGGGACACATTTTTGACGACGGGCCGGCGCCTACACACCTTCGCTACTGCATCGACGGCTTAGCTCTGCGCTTCGTCCCGAGCTAAGAGCCGCGGAGACGGCGGGACGCGAGCAAGCAATGGCCCGTCCTCCACAGCCCATTCGGCCCCATTTCTGAGGGAAAAACGCCTGCCTAACGGCCCGAGGGGGTGACCTAGCAACCGTGGAACGCTTCGAATCCGGTCCCTCGTCGCTTCACCAGGCAGGTAGGCTAAAACCATGCGTCTCAGAGACGTTTTCTCTCGGCTTTCACTTCTTGCCCTTGCGGCATTGCTTGCGAATTGCGGCGGAGCAGGAGGGACCCTGACGCCGACGGCGCCGGCGAACCACACCCGGACGGCGATGCTTGCACGAAACCCGTTCGCGGCACCGCCCTCGGGCTTTGCCGGAACGCGCGCCGCATTCCAGCATTCGCTGGTTTGTGATAACGGCATGCTCATCGCAAATTACGCAAAGACGTACGGGATCACGACGATTTTTGTGCCGGTAGGCGGTGACGATATCGTGAGCCTGCTCGCCAACAATCCCACGACGGTCAAAAACCTGAACGCGATGTCGGCAGTGGCGAAAGTTTATATGGTTACCGGCGACGTTAGTTGGCTTTCCTCGCCTACGAAAGTCCCGTCGGACGTGCCGTCCTTGGTCAAGATTGCGCAAATGTACCCACAGGTCGCGGGCGTTCTCTACAGCGTCGATCCCGAAGCGTCGAGTTCTTGGAATAGTTCGAAGCGGCAAGCGCTCTTACAACAATATTTCACGCTCATACAGACCCTCCTCGCCGTTCCGGGACGCTCGGCTTTCTCGCAAATATTTTTTCTCGCACATCCCGATTTCGCAACGGTGAAATACGGTGGTCAGCAGGCGAGCCCGACCGTTCTCTCGCAGCTCCAAAAGCCCGCCGGCATTACCGGTACCGTGATGATCGTCCCGGGAAATTCCGAAAGCACCCAACTCGCAAACGTTTCAACCGCGCTTCCTCAACTTTCAAAACCATTTTGGATCGAGGCCAGCACGTCGAAGTACGGCGGACAGAACTACAACGGCGTCACGCCTGCATATTTGCAGTCGAACCTCTCGC
>JBDTFK010000049.1:0-4048 GCA_039937995.1 Vulcanimicrobiaceae bacterium
CCGTTTGGCGAAAATCACCGCTACGATCTGATCATCGATGGGGTTGACGGCCTGAAAAAAATTCAGGTGAAGACGGGGCGCCTGCGGAACGGTGCCGTCCTTTTCAACTGTTGCAGTTCGCATACGCATCGCGGTGGCCCGGCCTCGAGACCCTACGCCGGCGAGATCGATTTCTTCGCCGTCTATTGTGCGGAGATCGACTCGGCCTACTTGGTTCCGATCGACCGGGCTGCGGCTACGCTCGGGACACTTCGGATCGTGCCGCCTTCGAATGGTCAGAGCAAGCGGGTCCGCTGGGCGGATGACTACCGGATTGCAGGGCCCGGGAGGCCGCAGGTAGGACTGCGGAGCGTGTCCGGCGTACAGGCGGGAGCGCCCGAATTGCCGTTGTAGCTCAGTGGTAGAGCACGTCTTTGGTAAAGACGAGGCCACGGGTTCAATCCCCGTCGACGGCTCCATCGGGGCGTTGCGCCGCATCCACCTGCGGCGGTAAGGCGTTTAGATGGATGATATGAAGCACGAAACGGTTCCCGAAGTCAGTAAAACCGAAGACGAGTGGCACGCTCAACTCGATCCGGGGCGCTACCACGTTTTGCGCGAAGGCGGCACGGAGAGCGCGTTCACCGGTGAATTGCTCGGCGTGCGCGACGCCGGCACGTTCGTTTGCGGTGCGTGCGGAGCCGAACTTTTTGTCTCGGATTCCAAATTCGAGTCGCACTGCGGTTGGCCGAGCTTCACGCAGCCGAACGAACTGGCGAACGTTCGCCTTCTCGAGGATCGCAGCCATGGAATGCTGCGGACGGAGGTGCGTTGCAAGCGTTGCGACTCGCATCTCGGCCACGTCTTCGACGACGGTCCGGGGCCGCTCGGAACCCGCTACTGTATTAACTCGTTATCATTACAGTTCCGCAAAAAAACCTAGGCTTCGTCCGTGCCGGCATGCCGGACGGGCGTGCCCATCGAAGTAAGAGTATGACATGAGACAATTTATTGCCCCGTCTTCTTTGGCGTTCGGCCTCGCGCTGGCGCTGCTCGCGGGCTGCGGCGGTGGGGGCTCGGGCTCAGGCGGGGTCGATCCGCTTCCCGGAAGCACTGCGACGCCCGTTCCGACGGCCACGCCCGCCCCACCCGGCTCCTCGACGCAAACGATCGTGACGAACGCTGGCGCCGTGAACGGAAAGACCGGGCAATTTCAACCGGCCGAGGGCGATACGATCGCCGGTGGGCAGGGCCAGCCCGTCGACGGCAAGGCTTGCACGGTGCCCACGCTGCCCCCCTACCACATTCATTTCTTTGTCGGCCTGTGGGTAAACGGCGTGCAAATGGCGCTGCCCGCCGGTGTCGGAATGAACGCGCCGCAGCCGCCGGTCAATGGTTTCGTCGACCTCGCGAACTGCGTCTATCCAATCCACACGCACGACAGCAGCGGTGTCGTGCATGTCGAGGATCCCGATTCAAAAGCGCCCATCACGCAGTCGATATACACGCTCAAGAATTTTTTTGATGAATGGGGAATTACCGTGAACGCCGGCCAATTCGGCAGCTTTGCGGGTCCGGTTCGCGTCTTTACCTCGGGGCAAACGTATCGCGGCGACGTGAAGGGTCAGACGGTCCCGGCGACCGACCTAACCTTCTTCGGAACCGACGCGAATGCCGTCCCGATCTACTCGTACGAAATCATCGATATCGAAGTGGGGCCGACGTTCCCTTCGTCGTTACCCAACGTGTTTTTCTACTTATCCCATTAGCTAGCGGGGCTTGCACCGCAGGAATGATAGAAGCCGCGCACCTCGTGCGCGGCTTCTATTTTGCACTTATCTCCCTTAGGGTGAATGCGCTATACTCTATAGCCTTGCGAGGTATGCGGAAATGAATGTCGATGACGCGGTTTCGGTCGCCGTTCCGTCCGGTTCCGGCGAGATGGCGTTTCAACTCGCAGTTCTGGAGGACGCTTCGCGCCAAGCCGATATCTACTGGTGCAACTGGATGTGGCACCGTATGCAGCCGGTTTTTGCGCCGAGCGAAGCCTTGCTCGAGGCCGGCATCGTGCGCGACTCTACGGTGGTCTGCATCACGTGGAAACGCTGGTTTGACGTTTTAACCAGTTGGGATTTTGTCGATGCGCTTATTGGGCGAGACGTGCGAGACTTGCTCGACGACGGCGAGTTGCGTTAAGAATAGCTCGACGAAACCACGCAAAAAAGGCCGGCGGGGAGGTTGAAGCAGCGGACCTTTCCCACCAGGGGCGAAATATGATCCGCAATTCCCTGTTTTAAAGGGAGCATGTGGTGAAGAATCGCCCCTTCCTCGGCGTACGCACGAGCGATCGGACGCTTATGAAACAGGCGGCGAATCTGCTCGCGGCCGATCTTTCACTCAGCGAACTCTTCGACGAACTTACCCGGATGTTGGCCGGCCACGTCGACTCCTCCGTAGTATTTATCGCCCTTGCGCGCCCCGACGGGACGCATTCGATTGAGTACTTTTACGACCACGGGGAAATCAAACGCTACCCGCACATTGAGTTGCGCGAGCCCTCGCGGGCGATCGAAGTGATGCGCACGGGTGAGATCATTTGGGGCAATCATGTCGAAGAGTGGGCGCCGCCCGAAGGGTCCCGCCCGATCCACGTCGATCAGCCCTGGACCGACGATACCGTATCCGCGATTTTCGTTCCGATGCGCGTCGGAGGCACGACGGTAGGGGCGCTCTCGGTGCAGAGCCCACGCGCGAACGCATACGATCACAATGACGTAGAAACGATCGCCGCGATCGCTCACTACCTTGCGATTGCGATTCAAAATCACCGGATGTATCAGACGCTGCAACGAAACGCCGAACACGATCCGCTCACGAAGCTTTCAAGCTATTCAAGGCTCCGCCAGGAACTTGATTCGGCCCTTGCGTCGGCAACGTCGACGCGGCCGTTCGTTGCGGTGATGTTCAATATCGTGAATTTTGGAATGTTCAACGAGACCTACGGCTACGCCGAAGGAGACGAGGTCCTGCGGCGAGTCGCCCACGCGCTGCGCGAGTGCGAGGACGCGGACGAACTGGTTACTGTCGGCCGATTCGGTTCCGACGTTTTCATGCTGCTCTTACGGGATGCCGCTCCGGACGCTATCGCGCACGTCATCAACGAACTATCGAAGCGCTTGGCGCAACTGGCCTACGTCGCGCGCGATCTGACTCTTCCGATTTCTCTTGCTTGCGGATACGTGGTCGCGCCCATCGACGCCGGTAGTCGTTCGGACCTCATTGCACTTTGCGTTGCGCGCACGCGCCTTAGCCGAAAACGTGGTTGCGTTCCGATGGGAACCGAGAAGATCGACCCCTATGTACTTCACGGAAACTTTGCCGGAATCGAAACGATTGTTGACGGGCTGTTGGACCGCGATCCATACATGCGCGTGCATTTACTGCAAGTCAATTCGATGGCCAAGCATTGGTCGGAATACAACCTCGAACTCGATCGCGACGCGCTCGCGAAGTTTCTTCAGGCGAGCCTGCTGCACGACGTCGGGACGTTGCTCGTTTCCAATCGCATCCTGATGCGCCCCGGGCGTTTGGGTCGCGAAGAGTTCGAAGCGGCGCAGTGCCATGCTGCCTACGGGCGCAACGTCCTAGCGCAACAATTCGGCTATGAGGAAGTGGCCGAGATCGTGGGTCAGCATCATGAGCGCGTCGACGGCCTGGGCTATCCCCAGGGCCTCGTCGCGGGGGAGATCCACCCCCTCGCTCGTGCCATCGCGATCCTGGACGCGTTTTCAGCGATGGTCGCGAACCGGCCGTATCATCGCGGAATCACGGAAGATGCCGCTGTAGTGGAGTTGCAGCGATGCGCGGGGTCGCAATTCGATTCCCAACTTGTGGATCGCTTTGTCGCGTGGCGAGAGGAGGGGTCTCCTCCACCCCTCGTGTAGGGCGGCTCTCGTTTGGAGGCCCGGCCGTTCCTACCGGCAAAGCGGAGACGGGTTCCGTTGCGCGCCCGTAGCTCAAATTGGATAGAGCAAGGCACTCCTAAGGCCGAGGTTGCCAGTTCGATTCT
>JBDTFK010000050.1:0-5377 GCA_039937995.1 Vulcanimicrobiaceae bacterium
CGGCTTGGTCGCCGCGCAAGGGCATTCTCACGCTGCGAAACCCAAGCGACCGTTCGCAACCGATTCCAATCGATGTCGCATCTGCGTTTGAACTGCCCGAAGGGGCGCCGGTCCTCTACCACGCTCGCGATCCTTGGCAAAAACAAGCGCCGCCATTTGAGCTACGCGCCGGGAAATATCGTTCGATCAAGCTGCGCCCGTTTGAGGTTCTTACGCTCGAAGTCTTCCCGGAAACGTAGCGTGCGCGCAGACCTCGGATCGCATTTTGTCCTGCCCGGTCCGCTCCTCGCAATCGAGCGGAACGGGATCGGACACATCAACGATACGTTCGTAGGAACCTATCGCGGTTCGAGCGGCAACGTGCAATTCGTTCATCAGCGAATCAACACGAGCGTATTCGGCAACGTTGCCGCTGTTATGGAAAATATCGGTCGCGTTACTCGCCATGTGCGCGAAAAGCTTGAGTCGGCGGGTGTCCGGGACCCCGAGCGGCGCGTCTTGACGCTGATTCAAACCCGTGCCGGCGCCGATTATTACCGCGACGAAGACGGCTCGTATTGGCGCACGTACGCGTTTATCGATAAGAGCAGAACGAGCAACGAGGTTCGCAGTTCTCGCGAAGCGTACGAAATTGCGCTGGCATTCGGGCGTTTCGCAACCCTCCTCGCCGACCTCCCGGGCGGGCCGCTACACGAAACGATTCCGGCTTTCCACGACACGGTGACGCGCTATGCTCAGTTGATCGGCGCGATCGAAACCGACGTCGTCAATCGGGCGATGGGTGTGCAGGCGGAGATACGTTTTGCTGCCGACCGCGACGTCTTAGCGTCGGATATTCAGTCGGCTCCCGGCGCGCGTCCGGCGCACAACGATGCCAAGGCAAACAACGTGCTGCTCGACGCAGACACCGGCGAAGGGCTCTGCATCATCGATTTGGACACCGTCATGCCGGGATCGTTGCTATCGGATTTTGGCGATCTGGCGCGAAGCGCGGCATGCGATACTCCGGAGGACGAACGCGATCTCGAAAAAATCCACGTGCAACCCGAACGGTTTGACGCTCTCGCGCGCGGATACGCCGCCGGCGCCGCTTCCGTCTTGATTTCCGGCGATACCGGTCTCTTCGTGCGCGCGGCGAAAACGATGACGTTCGAGAGCGGGATTCGTTTTCTCGCCGACTTCCTAAACGGCGACCGCTATTTTAAGATTCGCCGCGCCGGACAGAATCTCGATCGCGCTCGCGCACAATTCGCGCTGCTTCGCTCCTTCGAAAAACACGAGGAAGATCTCCTTGCCGGGCTCGCTTTGGTGTAAGGAGCCGCGGCGGTATTTCTTAGAACAGGTACTGTTTCATGCAGTAGACGCTGCCGCCGGATTTGCGAAACTCGCCGGTGTCGACCGCGGCGACATTGTAACCGAGTTTTGCGAGCATGCGCGCCGTTTCGGCGGCGATTGCATCGATGATAATGTCGCCGCGCCAATTCGACGTCGCGTTTGCCGCCATCAGCAACGCCTCGCCGTCCGGAACCTCGAGAAGGCGCACAAATCGCCGCTCAAGTTCGGCGAGCCCGTCCGCATCGAAGGCCGCGCGAACGACGAGCGCCGTTCGGTCGTCGAGCGCGCAAAGCGCCGTGTCGAGATGATAGAAGCGCTCGTCGACGAGGCGTAGCGGTACGACATCGGCCCCAAATGCATTCTCAAGGTATTGAACTGCCGTGGCGGCGCTCCGCCGGCCGTACCCGAAGTAGATCGCCGACCTTCCCGGATGCCAAACGGCATCGCCGCCGCCTTCGAAGCCGCACGAGGCAGGCACGGAATGGTCGATACGATATCCGATGGCGGAAAGGCACGCAGCTTGCGCATCGACCTCCGGGCGTCGCGACGCGAACGTCATCCGGCTCGCCAAAGCGACCCGCTCGCCCTTGGCATCGATGCCCGTAAAAAGCGGGTTGGCGGTGAAAACCATATCCTCGGCGCCGCGCAACGGCGACACTTCGCGCACGTCCAGGCCCGCGCGCGCAAACGCTTCGCACAGCGCGGTCCATTGGCGTCCCGCGAGCTTGCGGTCGACGGGTATCTCCGCGGCCATGAACGGATTTTTGACGTCTACGACGTCGAAATGGGTCGGAGGGCACACGAGCACGCCGGTCGGATTTGGGACGGGCATGAAAGCTCTAGTCGCCATTTTTGCGGTGAGTCCTTGATGCCTTGCCCGCCCCGCTCGATTTGAGCATAATGAGTCCAGCATGCCGACCGCGTCGCTCCCAACTGGCCGGGTCACGTTTGTATTTAGCGACATCGAAGGTAGCACGCGGCGATGGGACCGCGCCCCCGATGCCATGCGCGGCGCTTTGGGCGAGCACGACCGGCTCTTCCGCGATTGCGTCGAAGCGCACGAGGGCGTCGTGTTCAAGACGATCGGTGACGCGATTTGCAGCGCGTTTTCTCGCCCGGCCGATGCCGTTGCCGCAGCCATCGATGTGCAACGGGCGCTTACGAAGCACGAGTGGCCGGCGGAGACCGGTCAACTGCGCGTCCGCATCGGCGTACATACGGGAGACGCAATCTCCGCAAACGGCGACTATTTCGGTCCGACGCTCAATCGCGTCGCCCGAATAATGTCGGTCGGGCACGGCGGTCAGATCCTTGTTTCGGGTACGACCGCGGATCGACTCCGCGACGCACTGCCTGACATTCGCCTGCGCGACCTCGGCGTACACCGTCTCAAAGACCTCACGACTCCGGAAGAAATTTATCAAATCGTTGCGAGAGGACTGCCGGATGACTTTCCGCCGCTCTCGACGCTCGACGCGCTTCCGAACAATCTGCCGACACACATATCGAACTTCATCGGCAGAGAAGAAGAACTCTCACAGTTGCGCGAGATGCTCGGCAAGGACCGATTGATCACCGTTACCGGGCCGGGAGGCATCGGGAAAACGCGCCTCGCGCTGCAAACCGCGGCCGATGCGATCGGTGATTTTCGCGACGGCGCGTGGTTTGTGAATTTGGCCGAAATCGCGCGTCCGGACCACGTTCCGCAAAAGATTGCGACGGCGCTGCACGTGCGTTCGATGCCGGGCGAAACGATCGAAGCAAGTATCTTCGACGATCTTAGCGGTAAGGCGGCGCTCGTTATTCTCGACAACGTCGAACTGCTTCTCGATCAAACCTCGACGTTCGTGCGCGGTTTGTTGGCAGCGTGTCTTCGCGTGTCGGTTCTTGTCACGAGCCGGGAGCCGCTCCATCTTAGCGGAGAACAGGTCTTGCGTTTAGGGCCGATGGCACTCGCGCCGCCGGGCCTTTCGCTCGCAGATTTTGGTGCATTCGACGCCACACGGCTCTTTATCGAGCGCGCGAAGCTCGTCGCTCCGAACGTGCAGTTCGCCGGTGCGGACGCGGAAGCGGTTCGGAGTATCTGCGCCAAACTCGATGGGATTCCGCTCGCAATCGAAATGGCGGCGGCGCGCGTCGGAGCGATCGGAGCTAGAGTGCTCGATCAGCGTCTTCATTCCGATTTGCGGTTTCTCGCATCGAAAGATCCGGGAGAAACGGCGCGACATCGAACCCTCGAAGCCGCGATCGATTGGAGTTACCGGATTCTTCGGGACGAAGAGCGGCGATGCTTTGCCGACCTTTCCATATTTGACGGGTCGTTTTCGCTCGACGCGTTCGAAGCGGTGGTTCGCGACGAAACCTTCGAGAGCAAACCTGTCGCGCTGTTGGAAACGCTCGTTGATAAGTCGTTCGTCAGCACGCGCGTCGAGCGCGGAATCGTGCGTTACCGCGTTCTCGACCCGCTGCGAGACTTCGCGCGGGAAAAGCTTCCGGTGGCCGATCTCCAGCGGCTTCGCGAGCATCACTTCCAATTTTTTTCCGAAGCCGCGGCGAATTGGGAGCGGGAAAGAAACGGCGACGGTGAGCTCGCGTACTACGAGAACGTCGAACGCGAGATGAACGATTTGCAGAATGCGCTCGCGTCCGGGCTGGTGAAAGACCACCTGACTCCCGCTTTTGAACTTCTGCTCAATCTTGCGCCGTTTTGGCAACTGCGCGGACACACGCGCGAGGCGCGCTCGTGGTTCGAGCGCTCGCTCCACGCGACCGGCTTGGTCGAAGACCGCCTCAAGGCCGCCGCCCTACGTAAAGCGTCGACGTTTGCCACGATCGACGGCGACTACCCCGCGGCGCGCGATCTTTCCGAGCGTTCGCGCACCATTTTCGAGAGACTTGGAGATGCGGGCGGAACGGCGGAAGCCGTACACAATCTCGCCGTGATCGAGTACCACTCCGGAAATCAAGAACGGGCCTACGAGCTTTACACGAAAGCGCTTGACGCATTTATCGCCGCCGGCCACAAGGAAGGCACGACGGCAGCCCTCTATAACCTCGGCCAGATATCCGCGGACCGGAACGATTTGAGCGGAGCAAAGGTCTTTTTCGAACGCGGCATGGAAGCGTGCGCAGACTGCGGGCAAAACGATCGCATGGCCTCATTCCTAAGCGCGCTCGGCAACATTGCGCTCGAGCAAGGCGCGCTCTCCGATGCCGCAGACCTCTACGGCCGCGCGCTTCAAATGAAGCGCGATCTCGGAAGTTCGGTCGACGTCGCGTTTATCCTCAACAGCATGTCGGCCCTCGCGCTTCGGCTAGGCGAGAACGAAAAAGCTCTCGCCTACGCTCGCGATAGCTTGCAAATAGCCCTTACGCTCAATTCGAGAGTTTCGGCGATCGAATGCTTCGAGTCGTTCGCCGTAATTTTGCCGAAGTCGGGGAAGGCTTCGGAGGCCGTAGAACTCTTTGCGCTCGCGGAGTCGTTACGCAAACAATCAAAGCATCTCCATCGCGATGCCAGATTTGCGCGCGAACTGGCGGCACTTCGAAGCGCGGTCACCGAAGATGATTTTGCAATTCGCGTGCTCGCGGCTCGGAGCAAAGACTGGCGCGAAATCGCGAAATCGTTACTTGCTCCGATCGTGACTTGACGCGACCGGGTTAAGGTTCCGAATACACCAAGACTTTTAGGCGAGGATACGTGTGCGCTGCAGTTTGATCGCCGCCGTAGAATGTATCGACATGTTCGTAGAGGATCGTCGCTCCGTCGGGCGGATCGGCCGGGTACGTCTCTACCGTTACCAGTTGGACCGTCAGGTTGTGCCCCGCGCGTTGCGCGGTCTTGAGCGTTAAGTTCATGGCGTTATTTACATTCATTGGAATGTGGTCGCGGTCGTCGCGGTCTTTTGCCATTTGCCAAGGCTCCTCTCGACGTAGGTTTTGTCACCCTGGGCCAAGTTTGCCGCACAACCGGCCGCTTTGGCAACGGACGGATGGACCATATACGCCGTGCGCCTGCTTGAGATCTGCGAGCGGCACGTGC
>JBDTFK010000051.1:0-2684 GCA_039937995.1 Vulcanimicrobiaceae bacterium
CGAACTTCGAGGAGCGACTTCTCCGGCTCGACCTTCGAGATGTCGGAAAAGTCCATGGTCGTGATGAAACGGCGGCCCGGGCTTGTCGGACGATATTTCTTAACAGGCATGATCTTCTCCGAGTCGCGTGCGAAGGGCAACGAAGCGATTGAGCGCGTTATTCATCCGAATCATTGCTCAAAATAGTTGACGCCGCCGAGCTCAATTTTCTGACCCGGCTTTATGGTGACGACGGCCTTCTTGAAATCGCTCTGCTTGCCGCTCGACTTTACACCTTTGCGCGCAACGCTGCGCTTCTTGCCGCGAACGTTGACCGTGTTGATCTTAAGCACGCTTACGCCGAAAATCTCTTCGATCGCGTGACGGATCTGCATCTTGCTCGCCTGCGGATGCACGACGAACGTGTACTGGGAACCGAGCGCCGCAGCCATCGACTTTTCGGTGATGCGCGGCGAGATGATGACATCGCGGGCGTCCATTATTTGCTGCTCCCGTTGCCGAACGACGCGCCGATCGTTTCGTAAGCGGACGTCGTGAAAATGATCCGCTGGAAGCGCAGCACATCTTTAACGTCGAGCGCGTTCGTGTTGGTCACGTCAACCTTCCTCAGGTTGGCGGAAACGCGAGCGATCGCTTCGCCGTTTGCTTCTTGATGGCCGAGCACGATCAGCGTCGTCGGGCCGGCCTTCGCCTCTTTTGTTCCGCCAAAAATCAGCTTCGCAAAATCGGCGGTTTTCGTAATCGCGAAATTTTCCACGTCGAGGACGGTAACCGCGCCGTTGCGGAAACGGTCCGAAAGCGCGGCGATGAACGCAAGTTTGCGTTCCTTTTTGTTGAGATCACTCGTGTAGGTACGCGGTTGCGGTCCAAACACGACGCCGCCATGGCGCCACTGGGGCGAACGGATCGAGCCCTGACGGGCGCGGCCGGTTCCTTTTTGCTTCCACGGCTTGCGACCGCCGCCGGCGACTTCGTCGCGCTTCTTCGTTGATGCGGTACCTGCGCGCGGGCTTGCAAGTTCGCGATATACGGCGCGGAAAATCGTGTGCGTCTTCGCGCTGTAGTCTTTGTTGAAGATCTCCGGCGTTTGCACGTCGCGAACGACCTTCCCGGATACGTCGATAACATTCGGCATGTCTTATGCCCCCGCAACCTTCTTGGATTTGACGCTCAAACGAACGACGACCAAGGCGTTCTTCGGTCCGGGTATGGGGCCGCGAACGAGCAGCAAATTGCGTTCGGCATCGGCGCGAACGACTTCCAGATTTTGATGGGTAGAACGTTCGACACCCATGTGTCCGGGGCGACGGCTACCTTTAACCGTGCGCCCGGCGTTCGTGTCTCCGTTCGATCCGGGTTGGCGGTGAATCATCGAGCCGTGGCTCGCGCCGCCGCCCGAAAAATTGTGCCGCTTGATGCCGCCGGCGAAACCGTGGCCTTTCGTAATGCCGACAACGTCCACGCGATCGCCCGGTTCGAAACCCGAAACGGTCACCGTGTTGCCGACTTCGACGCCGTCGATACCCTCGCGGAATTCGCGAACGTAGCGCGCCGGTTCGACGCCCTGCTTTTTGAAATGTCCGGCAAGGGCACGGGTGACGTGGCGTTTTTTCGTCGCGCCGAAACCGAGCGCAACGGCTTCGTAGCCATGCGACTCCTTCGTGCGACGTTCCACGACCGTGCAGGGACCGGCTTCGATCACCGTGACCGGTACGTACCGGCCGTCATCGGTGAACACGCTCGTCATCCCAACCTTGCGGCCAAGGATGTTCTTCATGTAGATCCTCGTCCTAAAGTGGTTCCAGCACACGGGCCCAAGCGTACTGATTAGTTTTTTTCACCGGCGCGCGTAAAGACGCGCGGCCGGAGCGGACCACAACCTCGGCACTATACCAAGGCGGTTCCCCCTGCGTCAAGGCCCCGAGTCGCATCGACCGGATTCTCAATTCGGTGCGGACCAAGCAAAGCGAGCCGCCGGTTAAAGGGGCGGCCTTTTATTTGGCAATACCCCTCAACGCTTTTCCACGATCTTTGAGCGTGACGACGACGGCAGTAAATGCGCGGTTTTGGAGCGTGGCCGCCGGGCGATTCTTACGCGCCTTACGCGTTTGCGATGATCTTCCGCGCGCAAGCCCCGGCGCCAGGCCACCAGCAGATCGTCGGAAAGAAGCGAGCCGGTCCATTCGTCTTGGTCGTTCACGACAGCCAGCCTGCGGTGCCCGCTCCGCGCCATGAGATTCGCGGCCGACCGCACCCGGTCGCTTTCGTGAATCGCGTATTTCGGCCGGATTTCGTGCTCTTTGCGGGGGCGCATCACGTCGGAAACGGCGATCAGTTCCAACGGGTGCACCGCATATTCGCGCGCGACATGCATGCCGCGGCGCGCGAGCTTCTCGGTTAAAATCGAACGCGGTACGAACACTACCGTAAATGCCGTTGCGGCGATGCACCCGATAAATACTTCGGGCGAAAGGTTCCATGCGTGCGTCGTTTCAAGAGCAAACAGCGTTGCCATAAACGGCGCCCGCATCGTGCCTCCCATGACTGCCGCCATGCCGACGATCGCCCACGTCGACGCGTCGTGCCCGGGTAAACCTGCGGCGAGGAGCGTCCCCATCGCAGCCCCGATCGTGAGCAGCGGCGCGAGCACTCCGCCGGAGGTTCCCGACGACAGGGCGGCGATC
>JBDTFK010000052.1:0-3769 GCA_039937995.1 Vulcanimicrobiaceae bacterium
GGATCGTTCCGTGCTCGCGCAGCGCAATCGTGATCGCGCGCGTATCGGCTCCGGTAAGCGTCGGAACGCGCTGTTCGTCAAGCCACGACGGAAGCGTGCCGACGCTCAGGCGATGCGACGGATGAAACGATATTTGCTTGACGATTGCGCCCGCGACGCACGCGCGCTCGTACTGCGCGGCCTGCCCGGAAATACCGTAGTTCCCGATCATCGGATAGGTGAACGTGAGAAGCTGTCCGGCGTACGAGGGGTCGGTAAGCGCCTCTTCATATCCGGTCATTCCGGTGTAAAAAACCGCTTCGCCGAGGGCCAGACCCTCGCAAGCGAGACCGTGGCCGTCGAATCGGGAACCATCGGCCAAAAAGAGCGCTGCAGGCGTTGTCATCCTGAAGGGCTTGCTCTTAGGCGAAGGGGACCTGCGTACCTGGAAACAACCGCTCGTGCATGGATTGGCACTTTGCTGCGACCGCGTTCGCAACCGCGCTGACGATAATCGATCCGATCGGCATGGTGCCGCTCACGCTCAGTTCCACGGCAGGATACGACTCCGCTCGTCGTAGCCGTATCATCAACCAAGCTGTCGTGGTCGCGTCGGTCGTCATGCTGTTTATGGCGGTCGTCGGTCCAGCCGTGCTCGACTATCTCGGCATAACGCTGCCGGCGTTCGGAATTGCGGGCGGCATCCTGCTCTTCTTAATTGCGATGGACATGCTTTTCGCGCGCCCTACGGGCGCGCGTGCCACGAGCGAAGACGAGCGCGCCGCGCAGGCCGCTGAAAATCCCGCGGTGTTTCCGCTCGCGATCCCGATGATTGCCGGACCCGGAACGATTGCGACCGTGTTGCTACTCGTGAATCTGGCCCACGGCGAAGTCACAAAATATCTCAGCGTCTTCTTCGCCTATTCGGCAGCGCTGGTTATTACGTGGCTGTTCATGCGCGGGGCGGCGCGATACATGCATCGCATGGGTACCATGGGAATTCACGTCGTCACCCGCGTGCTCGGCATCATTCTCGCGGCGCTCGCCGTGCAGTTTGTCATCAATGGGCTCGTGCAGACGCCGCTACTGCATCGATGACTCACCCGTAGCGAACCTCGCCGCCGACGATGGTCGCCAAGATGCGGCGCGGTAAGACGCGACCGGCAAACGGCGTGGTCTTACCCTTCGAGGCAAACGTGGACGGATCGACCATCCAAGCGCGCTCCGCGAAGATCGTAACGTCGGCCGGTGCCCCGGGGGCGAGCGTTCCACCCGGGACGCCGAGAACTTTCGCCGGATTGCTCGAGAGCAAGGCGACGTAACGCAGCAACGGCAATTCGGGAATTGCAAGCGCGTACGCGCCGGCTGCGACCTCCAAACCGCTGAACCCGACTGCGGCGGCGCTCAGACTGCCGGACTTCTCGGCCTGCGTATGCGGCGCGTGGTCGGTTGCGAACACGTCGATCGTGCCGTCACGCACGGCGTCGCGCAACGCCCGCGCGTCGTCGTGCTCGCGCAGCGGCGGGTTCACTTTCGCCGCAGCGCCGAGATCGCGCACGCTCTCGTCGGTAAGCATCAGGTGATGCGGCGTTACTTCGCACGTCGCCGAGCTTCCGCTCGCCCGGGCGGAGAGCAGTTGCCCCAATGCCCCGCGTGTCGAGAGATGCGCGATATGCCAAGCTTTGCCGGTTTCGGCAGCGATGATCAGATCGCGCGCGACAATGACATCCTCGGCTGCAGCGGGGCTCCCGGCAACGCCGAGCGCGCGCGAAACCGCGCCTTCGTGCATGACACCGTCCGCCTTGAGGCACTCGTCTTCCGCATGCGAAATGAACGCACCGGGAACGTCGGCGGCGGCAATCGCGGCGTCGCGGAGCACCTTCGCGTTCATCACGGTCTTGCCGTCATCCGAAAAAGCGACCGCCCCCGCTCGGGCGAGCCCGAGAAAATCGCAGGCCTGGGCTCCTTTCCGCCCCCGGGTGATTGCGGCAATCGGGTACACCCGAGCGCGCGCGCGTTGCGCGACGTCGCTGCGCAACGCCGAGAGGGTCGCCGGATCGTCGAGCGCAGGATTCGTGTTCGGCATGCACGCAACGGCGGTGAATCCGCCGCGCACCGCCGCCTCGGTGCCCGTGACAATCGTCTCTTTCTCGGGAAAGCCGGGCTCGCGAAGATGCACGTGCATATCGATAAAGCCGGGTGAAACGACGGCGCCGCTCGCATCGATGACCCGTTCGCCGTCGCGCGCGATCAAGTGCTCGCCGATTTCCACGATAATGCCGTCCTCGATCCGAAGATCGCGCAAGGCATCGAGTGGGCCGGATGGATCGACGAGCCTGCCTCCGGATACGAGCACTACCGGGAGAACTTACGCACGTTGCGGCACGCCGTTGACGAGAAAATCGAGCACCGCCATGCGGATGTACACGCCGTGATGCACTTGCATCGCGTACCGCCAGCCCGCAAAGCGCAAAACCGTGTCATCGAGTTCCATGCCGCGATTGAACGGGCCCGGGTGCATGATGATGGTTCTTTCCGGGACGTGCCGCAAGCGCGTCGCATTGAGCTGGTAACGATGAATGTATTCAAGGTCGCTCATCGGCATCGCCGCGAAGCGCTCGCGTTGAATCCGCAAGAGCACGATGGCATCGACGACTCCGAGCACCGCATCGAGGTCGCGCTCGATGCGCACCCCCGGCGATTCGTAGTCGGAGGGCAGAAAGAAATCCGGCCCGGTGAGAACCACCTCGGCGCCTAAGCGGCGCAATCCCGCAATCGCCGAATGCGCGACGCGCGAGTGGAGGATGTCGCCCACGATGGCAATCTTTAAGCCGCGAACGGTCCCGAACTCTTCGCGCAGCGTGTAGATGTCGAGCAACGCTTGGGTCGGATGCGCGTGCGCGCCGTCCCCGGCGTTAATCACGTGTCCGTCGAATGAAGCCGCCATCCGGTTGGGAAAGCCCGCCTCAGGATGCCGCACGACGATCGCGCAAACGCCCATCGCCCCGAGCGTCAACACCGTGTCTTCGATCGTTTCGCCTTTGCTCGCAAGGCTGAGGTCGCCGGGAGAAAGGTTGACGACGTGCGCGCCGAGCCGCATTTGCGCGAGATTGAAGGACGTGAGCGTGCGCGTGCTATTTTCGAAAAACAAGTTCACGACCGCAACGCCGTCGAGTAAACGTCCCGGCGCGTTCTCTTCGAATTCGTGCGTCCGCTCGAAGATATGCCGAAGTTCCTCGCCCGAGAGGTCGTCGAGATCGTTAAGGCTACGGCGCGTTCGCAAGGATGACGACCTCATCGGTGGCGGCGGGCGTTGCCGCAAGGGAAACCTTTACGCGTTCGTCACGGCTCGTCGGAACGAATCGTCCGACGTAATCGGGTTGAACCGGTAATTCGCGCAAGCCGCGATCGATAAATACGCATAGCCGGATTGCGGCCGGGCGCCCCAAGTCGGTTACCGCGTCGAGCGCGGCGCGAATCGTGCGCCCGGTAAAGAGGACGTCGTCGACGATCACGACGAGCCGGTCGCTGACGTCGAGCGGAATCTGAGACTCGGGCATCTCGTGCGTTATGCGATCGTCGCGGTAGAGGTTGATATTGAGAAAACCCAGCGCCGGCGCCTTGCCGCTGATCGCTTCAATTTCCGAGCAGAGCCGATGCGCGAGCGCTTCCCCGCCGCGGCGGACGCCGATGAGCATAACCCCACCTTGCGCGTCGGCGGGCTCGAGAATTTGATGCGCGAGTCGCGGAATCGTCCGCGCGATCTCATCGCTCGCGATGAGAATGCGGT
>JBDTFK010000053.1:0-11049 GCA_039937995.1 Vulcanimicrobiaceae bacterium
CACCGGTGTTCGCATGCGGCAATGTAGGCAGAGTTCGCGGACCAACCGCTGAGCAACGATTCCGGAGAGACCTGCTGCGATAGCGTGACGCTTCAATCCCAGCTCAACCAAGCGATCCACCGTGCGGGGCGCGTCGCTCGCGTGCAGCGTCGTTACCACAAGCTGACCCGATAGCGCCGCCGACATTGCAACCGCGGCGGTCTCCGAATCTCTCATCTCACCAACCATGATCACATTGGGATCTTGGCGCAAGAACGACCTCAACGCGGCGGCAAACGTAACGCCGGCTCGCGCATGCACCTGCACTTGCGCGATGCCGGCGAGCCGCACTTCCACCGGGTCCTCGATCGTGCAGACGTGCTGTCCTTCGACATTCCGCTCGCTCAGGGAGGCGTAGAGCGTCGTCGTCTTTCCGCTACCGGTCGGTCCGCAAACAACGATAAATCCGTGAGGTGCGTGTACGAGGTCGCGATACTGCGCGAGCAAATCCGGCGGCATGCCGAGATACTCGAGACTCGGAACGCGCGCGTGCATATCGAGCAGCCGGACAACGATTTTTTCTCCTGAAATTGTGGGCATCGACGACACACGCGCGTCGATCGATTTGCCGCTGTGCTCGATATGGTAGCGGCCGTCTTGTGGTTGCCTTTTGTCGGCAATATCCATCGCCGCCAGCAGTTTGATGCGAGAAACGACTTGAGCGAAGAGCGGCGCGGGCATCCGGCGGACTTCCCGCAGTATTCCGTCAATGCGATGGCGGACGCGACCGCCGTCGTGCGTCGGCTCGATATGAACGTCGGACGCGCCGGCCCGTACGGCAGCGTCGTGGAGAGAATCGACGGCGCGAACGGCCGGCGGCGCGTCACCGCGCTCGATCGTGTCTTCGCGCTCGGTTGCATGTGCGTCGTACGCAATCGAAAGGCAGCTTCGAATCCATTCGCGCGGTGCCGCGGTCGCCCGCACGCGCATGCCCGTGACGTCGCGAAGCCGCTCGAGCAATATCTCATCTTGCTCGTCTACCATCAGCACGTGAATTTCGTCACCTGCCGCGCGATACGCCAGCACGTCGAATTTCGCGGCGAACGCTTGCGGTATCCGCAACACGGCCTCGGTTGCGATAAAGGGGAACTCGCCTCCGAGAATAGTCGCATCTCGAAGCTCTAGTGAGAGAGCCACATAACCTCATAATTTTTTACTTTGAACGCGGACTACTCGCGAGTACCTATAAGCGCGGTCCTCGTTTCACCCTGTTATCGCGTATCGACAATTCCGGCGCAAAAAACAGCGCCGTTTATTTAATGTCTCACGTCACTCGCGCGCGGGTACTTCCCTCGCCTGCCGGTCGCCCATGCGCCCGTACGTTTGAACGGTATCCAGGCAGGCGTCCTACGTTGAAGCGGAGCTCGCTTTAAAGCACGGCTCATCCGCCTCAATTTCCTTGCGCATTTGCACCCAGCCGCGAACATTTGCATGGAACGCCACATTGCGCGCCGGCGTTGCGACGTGCTCGAACGGACTCAAGTGCCGATCTTCTTTCAATCGCTCGAACAGCGCGACGTCGGCTTCGATATTGCGCGTGCCGTCGTGCGTTAAGTACGACACGCGAGCACAGCGCGCAACGCTTATCTTCTTGCGGCGATCCACTGGCAGACCTCGCTCGTCGTCCTGGAGCAGCGGCAGGTGCCAATCGCCCAGGGCGAGCGGCCTTGGACTACTGCCCGCGAGAGCATCGCGCATTAAATCCGACGCGACGTGGATTTCCGGTTGCGCGTTCGGTGAACTGCGCAAAGCAAAAAAATTGTCCCACTCCGTTGCCGTGACGATCACCGTGTGCCACATGAAGGGTTCCAGCACACGATTCGCAATCTGCTTGTGGACTTTTAGTTCGCTAAAGGTTCTTGCGCGCGTCACCGCTTCATCGCGGGCGCGCAGCCAGTTTTCGAGCGCCAGCGCGCGCGCCTCGTCGTCCAGGGACTCCTCGGACGACATGCCCTTCTTGTTGCGCCCCCATTCCACCGGGATCGCCGGCTCGCGGAGTACGCGCTCGATGAGCTTGCTCGTGGGAATAGCTCTGGAACTCGCGCTGTTGCGCGAAAAATTCCGGTGCGTATTAAATTCAGCGAGAACGAAACGGGGGAACGTCACCTCCATTGTGGTGAGACGAACCCCCGCCGGACTGACCGAATCCAGAAGTATTCGGGAAGAGAAACCCATGCGTAGACGACTAGCCGCGGTAGCGAAGGAACGCCGGGACTTCGATATCGTCCATGTTTACCGGCGCCACCGTATCGAACTTGCCCGAATCGAACACGGCGGTTCCGTTAATGGACGGCCGGTAGGTGCGCGGGGAACCGAAGCCCGCCGCGAGGACCGTTACGCGCACTTTTCCGTTCATGCTCGGATCGATCGACGCACCGAAAATAATCTGCGCATCGGAATCCACTGCGCGGCTGATCATTTCGGCGGCTTCGTTGACTTCGTACATCGCCATGTCGGGGCCGCCCGTGATGTTGAAGATCACTCCGCGCGCGCCTTCTATCGTGGTTTCGAGTAACGGCGACGCGATCGCTTTCTGCGCGGCGTCGGCAGCGCGATGCTCGCCCGTGCCTTCGCCGATTCCCATCATGGCGGAACCCGCGTCGGTCATGATCGTTTTTACGTCGGCAAAATCGAGGTTGATCAAGCCGGGCTGGGTGATCAGATCGCTTATTCCTTGGATGCCTTGGCGCAACACGTCGTCGGCGTACGCGAATGCTTCGTTGAGCGGCGTGCGCTTTTCGATCACTTGCAGGATGCGTTCGTTTGGAATCGTGATCAACGTATCGACCTTCGCTTCCAGTTCCGCGATGCCGTGTTCGGCGGTCTGCATGCGCTTGCGGCCTTCAAATGCGAACGGTTTGGTGACGACCGCGATCGTGAGCGCGCCCGATTCGCGTGCCAGTTCCGCGATAACCGGCGCGGCCCCGGTACCCGTGCCGCCGCCCATACCGGCGGTAATAAATACGAGATCCGCGCCGTCGAGGATCAGGCTGAGATCCTCACGCGATTCCTCGGCGGCTTCGCGCCCGAGCGTCGGGTTCGCACCCGCGCCGAGTCCGCGCGTCATGCCGTTGCCGATGTGTACCGTGTGTTCGGTGTGCGAATTGCGCAACGCTTGCACGTCGGAGTTGATCGCGAAGAAATCCACCCCGCTCAAGCCGGCCTCCATCATGCGATTGACGGCGTTACAGCCGCCGCCGCCGACTCCGATGACTTTGATTGCCGCGGTGTGATCTGGTTGAAAGCGCCTTGCGTCTGCCATGTCCGTCGTCTCCTCAATGAATGAGAGCTGATGGGGTTTCACGTTAGTTCCAAAGATCCGCAAACCAATTGCGGAGTCGGGTGAGGGTCGATCCGCCCGGCCGCCGGATGCCGTTGTTCGCTTCCGTTTCGCCCGTGGCGCCGAAGATCACAAGGCCGATTGCCGTCGCGTATTGTGGGTGGGCAATTGCGTCGGTAAGACCGCCGATCGATTGCGGCGTACCGACTCGCGCCGGTAAACCGAAGACGTCTTCTGCTATGGAGCAGATACCGGGGAGGGCCGAGCCGCCGCCTGTAAGTACGACCTCTCCGAGGACGAGATCGCGCGGAACGTTTTCGACGATTTTTTGTTTTGCCATGCGCAACGTTTCCAAAATTCGCGGAACGATAATTTGGCGCAATTGCTGCGTCGTGAACTCCTTGGTCGTGCGTCCGTCGAGCGTGCGCACGCGCAGCGTCGTCTCGCCGTCGTCCGCAATGCCCGCGCCGAATTGCTTCTTAACGTCTTCCGCTTCGGCAAGCGATGTTTTCAAACCGAGCGACACATCGTTTGTAAGGATGTTCCCGCCGACCGGAATCGTCGCGGTATACATGGCGCTGCCGAGCGAAAACACGGCGATGTCGGTCGTGCCGCCGCCGATGTCGAGCAAGACGACGCCGACCTGTTTTTCCTCATCGAAGAGCGTCGCCGCCGAACTGGCGAGCGGTTCGAAGATGAGGCCCGAGGCCTCGAGTCCCGCACGATGCACGCACTTAAGGACATTCGTGATAAACGTCGTTCCGCCCGTAATGATGTGCGTGTCGACTTCAAGACGGCCCCCGGCCATGCCGATCGGATCTTCCACGCCTTCTTGGCCGTCGACGGTGAAATAACGCGGCAACGCGTGGACGATCTGGCGGTCGGCGGGAAGGTTGATGATCTTGCTCGCGTCGATCACGCGGCGCACGTCGCTTTGCCCAACTTCGCGATCGTCGCTCGTTGTTGCCACGACGGCCCGGTTGTTCGTGCTGCGGATATGGTCGCCCGTAATGCCGACGAAAACGTCGGAAATGTGAACGCCGGCCATCCGTTCGGCTCGCTCCGTCGCCGCCTCGATCGATTTGATCGTCTCATCGAGGTCGACAACGACGCCTTTGCGCATTCCCAGCGACGGAGCCTCGCCGACGCCGACGATCTCAAGGCCGTTCGGGCCATCCACGGCGACGACCGCGCACGTCTTGGTCGTACCGATATCGAGCCCGCAAACGGTCTCGTGCTTCATCCGATGGCCACCTATCCTCCAAAACGCCCTTAAACCCTATATATTGGGTTCGTGCGAGGTAATCCCTACTACGGATAGGAGCTACGAGGGTCGTTCCGCCAGCCTCTGAATCGACGCCGCAACCTCTTCATCGGACCCGCGCAGCCGCATTCCCGCAGCCCGGGCGGAGCGCACGAATTCGACGATCTGATCGAGGGGCGCACCCGCCATTGCGCTCAGCGCGGCAGGTAGAGCGGCGCGCAACCGATCGTTCGCCGGTTGTTCCGATTTCGGGTCGGAGAGCGAAGATGCGAGGTGGACGAGATCGACAAATGCATCGCTATCCTGCATCGTCCGATACGTTTGCGCGAATCCCCGCAATGCCTCTGCGACACCGGCAGGTTGCCGGCGCAAACGACTCGCGTTACAATCGTGATCTGATGCGAATTTTCGAGGAGGCAACATGCAGTCGATGAGCGGCGTACCTTGGGAAAGTAACTATGCAGCGGCGCTCGAGCGAGCGAAGTCGGAGCGCAAGTTCGTATTCCTGGACGTGTTTAACCCGGGTTGAGGGGGATGCCAAGCGCTGGATGCCGTGACGTATCCGCAACCTCCCGTCATTGCGACGATCGTATCGCACGCCGTTCCCGTGCAATTCGACAATTCGAAACCCGAAAACAACCTCTTTTTGCACGATATTCATCACATTTGGACGCCGGACGTCCGCATCTTGGATCACGAGGGTTTCGAAATGTACCGGTGGGATGGATTTCTCCCGCCGCCGGAATTCATGGCGCGCGCGCTATGCGGTTTCGCAATGGCCGCGCTTCGCTTGAAACGCTTCGATCAAGCGGAAAGCATGTACGTGGACGTTCTGACGCGATTTTCAACGAGCTATGCCGCTCCGGAAGCCCTCTATTACCTCGGCGTCGCGCGTTACCGCAGCAATCCCGAAGGCGACGAACTGCTTACGCAGTGGGCGAATTTGCGCTCGCGCTATCCCGAGAGCGAATATCGCGTAAAACAGTCGTTTAAAGAATTGCCGGCGTCTCCCGGGAGTTAACTTAAAGGGCTACGTTGCGATCCGGTTTGCCGCGCGTAAACGCGCGGCCAGAGCGATCCAAGATGCTCCCAGGAAAACGAAATTTAAGCCGATGCAAAACCCGATGAACCACAACGCGGAGACCGGCCACTGCGCCCAGAGCAAGACCCCGAGTATTATCGAGATTATTCCGCTTACGGCCGCCCACACGTAGTGCGGGGACCGGACGATCAGCGCCGAGACGAACCGGAAAATTCCACCGACCAAAAACATCGCGGAGAGAAGCAGCGTTACAACCAGCGCGCCGGCAAGTGGGTGGCTTAGCAGAATGGCGCCCACGATGACGTCGAGCACTCCGGCAAGCAAATATAAAAACATGTGACCCGCGCCGTGCGCGCGGAAGGCGCCGACGATTTGCGCGATGCCGGCGATTGCAACGATGGCGCCTAGTGCGGCCACGGTGGCGATCGTCGCATAAAACTCGAGAGCAATCGCGAGGATACCGAGCGCCAGCAGGCATATTCCGATCGCAAGGAACCAGGTCCAATACTTGCGGACGCCGTCGCCGGCCGCCCCGAAGGTCAGATCCACGTCAAAACCCTTCCGAAGTCCGGCCTCGCCGGCGCCTTCTCTCACCCCTACTTCAAGCTCGGACGGTTCTGAGCCGGTATCCGTCGCACCCGCGGGGAACGGGACTTAATACCTATGCCCCCGCGGCCGATGTACGCTTATAGCATGTTAGGACGCCGAACGAGTTTAGAGCGGGGTCTCACGATAGCTTTTAGCCTCGTGATCTTCGTCATGGTCTTGATCATCCCGGTCATGCTCTTAGCAATGAACGGGATTACGAGTCAAGCCGAGGTTTTGGATCATCGCGTGATTGCGGGACAACTCGCGTATGCGAAAGTCGCCGCCGACGCGGACAGCCTTCGATCGGCGACGCTCGAGGCCGCGACCAATAAAGACGTCGCGCAATCGGCGATGCAGCTCAACCTCGCAAAGGCCCTCGTTAAGCAGTTTCCGGACGACGCGCGCAAGATGACCGACATCTTCTGCCCGCCGGTCAAGAGTAAGGCGGACGCGGATATCGGCGCCTCGCAGTGCCAAAAGAACCCCGACGAAATTGCGCAGCAAATCGGCGGCCTGGTCGACACGTTCAGCACTAGCGCGAGCGCGTACGACTTCCAAGCACTCTCCGCGGTCAGTCTTCTTCAGCAGGCGAAGCGCTCGGAGGCGCTCGCGCAAATCAACGGACCGTCGGGCATTGCGTACGAAAAACAGAGCAAAGACGGACAGGCGATGCTCGATGCGCTCAATTCACTCGCAAATACGCGCTACGAAAAGCTTCTTCAAGCGCGAACCTATGGGATTGCCGCGCTCTTCGTGGGCGTCCTTGCGGCAAGCATTCTCGCGTTCCTAATCTCGCTATGGCTGCGCGGCATCGTGATTCGCAGCATCAGCCGCTGCGTCGAAGTCTTTGAAGCAATGGGCACGGGCGATCTTTCGCAGCGGATCAACTGGCACGGGAGCGATCTCCTCGGCCGGCTCGGGCAGGCCATCGATGATTTTGCCGACCGGCTGGCTGCGATGATCGTGCAAATTCAACGCGCCTCGATAACGGTGCAAACCGCAGCCGAGCAGAGCAACGCGATCGTCGTACAAGTCGACGCGCGCGTTAGGGAAGAACTTGCGGCGCTATCGGAAGCGCTCGCATATTCGGCAGACCTATCGGGAACGGCCGGTACCGTTGCGGAAAATGCGGAAGCCGTTGCGAAACGCGTTTCCGATATTTCGAGTTCCGTTGCCGAGATGACCGCGTCCATTCAAGAGATGGATCAAAATCTTTTGAACCTCGCAACCGTGGTCGAACAGGCCGTCGCGAACACGCAAGAAATGTCCGCGTCGATCGTGCAGGTAGCCGGTAACGCCGACCGCGTGCGATCCGAATCAAACGTCACCGATCAGCAAGTTCGCGAAGGCCGCAACGAAGTGCTCGCGCTTTCCAAAGGCATGGGCTCGATCAGCGACACCGTGGCCGATGTGGTTACCGAAATGCAAAGCCTCGACGGCGCGTCCCGTCAAATCGGCGAGATATTGGGCCTCATCGAGGAAATCGCCGACCAAACGAACCTTCTCGCGCTCAACGCAGCCATCGAAGCCGCGCGAGCCGGCGAGCACGGCCGCGGCTTCGCCGTGGTTGCGGATGAAGTTCGCAAACTCGCCGAAAACTCAGCGAGCTCCACGAAGCAAATCGGACGATTGGTCGCCGATATCCAGCGCCGCACTTCAGCCGTCCTCGAGCGTACCGCGCGCGCCAACAACTTAGTTCAAAGCAACGCCGAGTCTGCTCGCAACGTGACGTCGATGATCGAGACGATCAGCACGCGAGTCACGGAAGTAGCACAACTTGTTAGCGAGATAAGCATTGCAACCACCGAGCAGGCACGGTCGTCCGAAGAACTTGCCAAGGCAAGCGAACAAATGGGAGCCATGACGCATGAGGCTGCCGCAACCATGCGGGAGCAGGCGATCACGTCCAACCAAATCCTCGAGAGCGTTTCGGCAATAGAAAACCGCACGGCGCAGGTGGCGCGCGCGTCCACCGAGCAACAAACGGCCATTGAAAACCTGGGGCAGCGCATCCAGCAGTCCAGCGACCTCGGAGCGAAGAACTCCGACGCTGTGACCGGCATGGCCGCGAGCGCGGACGAAGTCCACTCTGAGGCAAGCACCCTTCGCGAACTAACCGGCCAATTCCAGACGGGCCGGAAAATGTCGGAAAATGCCGCCGCCTCAGGGCAAAACGCACTAGAAGACCCAAGCGCACTTGCGCTATCATCTTGAAATCCCGTTTCCGTTACCAACCCTTGCTACTTGGAGTTACCGTGCAGAGAACCATCAGCCTACTGGCCCTTGCGGCCTCTTTTGCAATCCCGTCCGCCGCGCTTGCCGCCAATTCCATCGATGCGTCCCTTATTCCGGACGGCACCTACACGGTCAATGTCGAGAAAGTTGTCGATAGCAAACACATTGAAGTCACCATGGACAACGGCGCACAAACCACCCTTCCGGGCGGACGCGAATCCGTGGACTTCGGCAAGATCAAGGCCGGCGATCAAGTCAAGCTTTCGGTGATCAAGGGCGCCGTTATGGTTTATATCGACCTCTCCAACCACTAACGCACCTGCAGCAACGCTGTACGCGAAGACGCGCTAACTGGTTACGTACAGCGTTTAGTTCCCGCTGATGTCGGCGGCGTAAAATCTGGACGACTTTTACTGCTCTGATTTAACGTGATCGACGATTTGAAACGAACACCGCTAGCAAGTCTCACGTGATTCGACAGAATGCTTCCGTTGCTTCTTACGTAGACAAAATCACCTCGAAGATTCGGCGGCATAATCTTCATTATTGCAATTGCGAAGGAGCGATCGGCTCCCGTCACTTGAGGATCTATGAACCGTGAATAATCTGAATCAGTGAGAAGTGAAGCGTTTGCTGCATTTGAATCGATCCAGTCGCAGGAATCGTCGAGCCGCTGCCGCCGGAAGAACAGGCAACGGCGACTGAGGCCAGCAAGCAAAACGCCAGCGCGTGCGATTTGCAAAATACTCGAAGTAGAATTCGCAATGTAGTTGCCCTCCCCGGTTAAAGCGATAAGGCGGGCAAACTCAAGCTAAGCTCACCGAGGCAGCGCCGATCTATACTTCGTTCGTATCGAAGGGAGTACACGAGAGCGCGATTTCAATTTTACCCGCTGCCTGATTGCTTCTCGTGATGTCGATTGCTTCCTACAGTGCCTGATGGCTTATGCGACCCGGACGCCGCTGGCGCGGTGTCCTCGGATTCTCCTGAATGTCCGCGCTATTCAAAGAACCACCACAACCGACTAGTAAGGGCGTAACATTGTTCCCGTTTCGCGTGTGCGTCAGTTCATTGGATCGCGGGTGAGCGCCGACCTGAGCGCGAGCCGCAGCTGCGCTTTGCGTATCGCATTGCGCGCATGCTCGCAGCGACGTGCGGGCCTCTCGTCGTGCAGAGCTGGTTCAAGGGTGCGAATACCGCGCTTGGCGATCGCGCGCCAGCAATGGTGCTGCGCGATGACTTCTCGGAAGCGGCGCAGCAGGCGGTGTTGCGCGCGGTTCGGAGGCTCGGTCAGTAGATGCCTCTAGACGATCCGCAAGAAACGTACCCGTGTGCTTTACACGTCACGAGCGACTCCGGGGCACGGGTTGGGTGCGGCGCTCAGAGCCCGGCGGGTTGAAGCCGCTCGTGAACGCTTACTTACGGACGTCGTTCCTTGTGTGGATGTATTTGGAGGGGGCGACGCTTCTTGGCGATTCGCAGCGCGTCGGTGTTCGATCCGTTGTGGATGGCCATCGCGTTCGTCCGCCATACGCTCGGGGTTGCTTAGACGCAGCCGTCGTCGCGGCCGCTCAGCGTTTAAGGGCGCTGCCGCCGAGGGCTCCAAAGAGACCGGCCATGACGATGCTTGCGATTTCGCGCGTCGCGTCCACCGAATGTCCTTGGTTTTCCTCGATTGCCATCGCGATGATTGCCACAAGGGCAACGAGAAAAACGACGCCTAGGAGCGTCGTTGTGAAGAGTCGGTGGCTCTTTTGTTCTTCGAGGTGAGCCGTTATCGGAAGTCGATCGTACGAGGTGGTACTTCGCATCACGGCGTCGTTGATATCGTCGTTCATCCCTATATCCGCACGAGTCGTGTCATCGACCCGTCCTTTTCGAGGATCACGACGCGTGCATCACGCTTGAGCGCTTCCTGGTACTCTTTCTCGAGTCCGAGGGCATCGCGCAAAACGTCCACCTTAGATCCCCGCTTGGTTGCGAGGTCCTTCAGGACTTGTGCGGCGTCGTCTTCGAAGGTCACGGTAAATCGGTCAGGCATGGTGATTCTCCTTCGCACTAAACTAACACCATTTACGCACCTTTGTCAAGGATAATACGGCGCCGTCAAACCGTCCGTCGCGGCCTGTGATCGCAATGGGTTTCTGTATGGGGTCATACTGCGAATCACAGATGCACGCATTCACGTGCAATACGTTGCCCCTGCGTTGCACACCGTGCGACTCGTGAATGTGACCGAAGACGTGAAGCCGCAATTGCGAAAGCTGCGCGAGCCGCGCCTTGAGTCCCGAACAGCCGGCGTGCTTTCCGCTCGACGGCATATCGAGGATCCCGTAGGCCGGGCCGTGCGTGACGAGGATCGCCGTGTCGTCCGGAATCTGCGCCCATTTTTCCTTAGCTTGGCGTTCGCCGGCCGGACCGCGCGAAAAATTGTAAGCCCAATCGTGGAACCACGGTTGATACGGTGACGCATACAGCTTGAGGTCTGCGACCATGGAAAATTCGTCGATCAGCGTTGTAATGCGCGGGAATTTGGCATCGAGTACTCGTCGCAAGTCGGGGGCGTCTTGGAATGCAAGGTCGTGATTGCCGGGCGTAACG
>JBDTFK010000054.1:0-4065 GCA_039937995.1 Vulcanimicrobiaceae bacterium
GTCGTTCCAACCGGTTGCGCCGACGGCGATCACGCCGGTATCGCAGGCGGGAGCGCCGACGGATGGCGTTCCGGAGTTACCCGAGGCGGCGACGACGATAACGTTGGCCGCGATCGCGCCGGCAATCGCCTTCCCCTCGGTTTGGTCGGGATCCTGACCGTTCGTACAAGCCGTGTCGCCGCCGAAACTCAGGTTGATGACGTTCGCACCATTTGCCACGGCATCGTTGATCGCACTTGCGACGTCGAGCGTATTGGTCGAACACTGCGGCGGCGGGTTCGCACTCTTGGTCGAACACGAACTATCGGGGGTCGGAAACACGCGATAGAGCATCAGCGAAATGTTCCCGCCGGCGCCCGCGTAGCCGAAGTTGTTGTTGACCGCATCACCGGCGATGCCGGCGACGTTGGTTCCGTGCCCGTCCGGATCGGTAACAAACGTTCCCGTGCTTTGCGCGTGATTCGTGCCCGTAATATAGCACTGCGTTCGCACGATGTTCGCCGCGGCAAGATCGGAATGCGTCACGTCGGAACCGGTATCGATCACCGCCAGCTTGATATTCGTCGAGCCGAGTGCGTTCGCATTGACGGGAACCGAACTCCCGTTGCCGGGTTGGCTGTAGTCGAACGCGTGTTCCAGACCGATCACGTGCATGTCCCATTGCCCTTCGGTCGCTGCCGTTTGGTAGAGCGGCGCTACGCCGTTCCCCGCAAAGATGACGTCGTTCGTAATGAACGGACCGACCAGGTCCGGGCGGTTCGTCGAGAGCGTGTGCAAGCGGTGGACGACGGAAACGTCGCGGACGCCCGGAAGCAGTCGCAGCGCCGCGGCAGCCGCGTCGCGGTTCGATGCATCGACGAAGACCCCGCGCGTTGCGCTACCGGACCGGTCGAACGCGATATCCGAAACCCGGTTGCCGTGGACGGCGGAGATCTTTGCATCGAGTGCTTCGGAGACCGATGCGCGCGGATCGTAGGTGACGGCCAACAACGAGGGATCCACATCGGGACCCGGAGCCGGCGCATGGTGCGGACGGCGTCCCGCGCTGTCTGCGACCGCCGACGCGGTTCGCAGCCCAAACGTGGTTTCCGAGGTGGGGCAGGTGAACGCACCTCCCACGACCGGAGACGGGGTTGCCGTAGGCGGGGTACCGGTTGATCCGCTTCCCCCGCCGCATGCGGAGAGGGCTAGCGTTAGTACGAGCAGCGGCGCGGTGCGCGAGGGGCCTACCATCAAAAACCTCCAGAGTCCGGTTTGGGTACCGGTGAAACGAACGAGCGTCAAGTTCGGTTCGACGCCTGCGAAGATAAGAATCTCCAGAGCAACCCGAGTGCCGTCATCGTGGCCCTGCGCTGGACGGTCTCCCGGTTTCCCGGGTAGACCGCTTTGTGCGCCACCGTCTCGCCGCGCCCCTCGATGGTGAGCCAAACAAGTCCAACCGGCTTGTCCTCGCTCCCACCACCGGGACCCGCGATTCCGGTCGTCGCCACGGCGTAATCCGTTCCTAGGCGCCTGCGCACCCCGCCTGCCATTTCGCGCGCCGTTTCTTCGCTAACGGCTCCGAACTGCCGCAGCGTTGCCTCGGACACGCCGAGTTCTTTGACTTTCACCGCGTTATCGTACGCGACGATCGCGCCTGCGAAGCTTTTCGAGGCGCCCGCGATCCCGGTCAACGCAGCGGCGACCCGGCCGCCGGTACAGGACTCCGCGACCGAGATCGTCGCTCCGCGCCGCTGCAGCAACCGGTGAATCGCTCCTTCGATGCGGTCGCTACCCTCGCCGAAGATGTGGCCCGATAAGCGTTCGCGGATTTGCTCGGCGAGCGGGGCGATGAGCGCGTTGCACTCTTCGACCGTATTCGCTTTTGCCATAACCTTGACGTCGCAGAGACCCTCATGCGCGAGCACGGCGATCTTTGGGTTTTCGGAACGGCGGAAAAGATCGTCGATGCGATAGTCGATCTCGGACTCGGCGAGGTCGATCGTGTGCATTACGAGCGTCACGATCGTCCCTTCAAGACGCAGACGCTCGCGCAAAAACGGGATCAACTCTTCGGCAAGCATCGGCCTCATCTCGGCCGGAACGCCCGGCATGCACGCAACGAACTTCCCGTCCGATCGAAATGCGACGAATCCCGCCGCCGTTCCGGTCCGGTTTGGCAGCACCACGCTGCCGCGCGGCACTTCGGCTTGTTTGCGATTGTTCTCGCGCATCGTGCGCCCGATGCTTGCGAAAAACGCCGCCATCGCGTCGTAGGAGGGTTGGTGCAACTCCGTATCGACGCCGAAAAGATCGCACACCGCTTCTTTGGTCACATCGTCTACGGTCGGACCGAGCCCGCCGGTCGTAACGACGCCATCGGCGCGCTCGAGCGCGGCACCGATCGCGCTCGCTATCCGCGTGCGATTATCGCCGATGCCGTGCGTTGCGTACACGTCGATGCCGTTCTCGGCGAACTGCGCTGCCACGTACGCCGTGTTCGTGTCGACGAGTTGCCCCAGTAACAGTTCGGTTCCAACCGCGATAAGCTCGACGCTGTGCATCAGCGTTTTTCAACCGCATGCGGAAGCAGCGCGTCTATTTCATCCTCGAACCATTGCGGATAGCGGAACTCGATGTCGGCGTCGAACCCGCTCGCCGCTTCGATCATCGCTTTTCGGCGGATGCCGCTCGACTCCGGGGCCGGATATCTCGCTTTCACCCGCGTCTTTTGCGTTCCGAGGCACGCGATGAACCGTGCGAATTTTGCGTCCATGACGCGCTGAAGCGCGTCGCGCAAGTTCTTGCCGACGCGTGGCGCGAGCCCGGTGGTGGAAATTGCAATGCGAACCGGGCCCGCTTTTGCGATGGCGGCCATCGCGACAAATCCAAATTTCGGTTGATCGATGCAACACAGCAGGAAAGCGTTGCGATCCGCGAGGTCGCGCAAGCGCGCGGAGAGTCCTTCGTCCTGCGGCGTCGAAATCACGAAATACGCATCCGTCACGTCTTCATCGCGCAATGTGGCCGGTTGCGTAATCCACCGAACGTTCGCTCCGCTTTCGCGCAACGCGCGCGCTTTCTCGATTGCTTCGCGATCGTCCGCCGCGCCGATAACAACGCACGTCCGCCCCTCAAGATTCAAACTGACCGGAAAAAACGGGTGCTTCGAGGAGC
The DNA here is from genome assembly GCA_039937995.1 of Vulcanimicrobiaceae bacterium. Taxonomy (GTDB): domain Bacteria; phylum Vulcanimicrobiota; class Vulcanimicrobiia; order Vulcanimicrobiales; family Vulcanimicrobiaceae; genus JALYTY01. The sequence goes on from JBDTFK010000054.1 coordinate 3,157, forward strand.
CCGGCATCAGAAATCGACCGGGCGCAAGTAAAATTCGTTGATCGCCGTGTTGGTGAGCATTGCGGTCGTCGGAAGGTGACGCTTCCAATGCGTGGAGTCCACGCGGCGGCGCACCAGCGCTACGTCGGAAGCCTCGAATCCGCGCTCCGCAAGTTGCGTATCGGAATACCCCAGCAGCATGTTCTCGAGGATTGCGTCGGCGAGCGCATAGGTAATGCCGAGATCGCGTTCATCCGTTTGGCCCGCCTCGAGATCGGCGCTCGGCGCCTTTTCGATGAGCGCCCGCGGAACGCCGAGAAAGCGGGCCAGCTCCCACACTTGGGTTTTAAAGAGATCGCCGAGCGGATTTACGGGGGGCGCGTCGTCGGCGTGCCAGGTGAAATACCCGAGCAAACGTTCCGTCTTGTTTCCCGTCCCGACCGGCAGCGCGTTGTGTTTGGCGGATTGATCGAAGAGCACGAGCATCCGCGTGCGCGCCATCACGTTGCCGCGCCGTCGCGCGTCGGCTTCGGGCTCGAGTTGAAGATAGCCGTCGACGGCGCCGGAAATATCGATCGTACGGCAGTTGATTCCGAGCGCATCGACGATGAGCTGCGCGTCGGCGAGGCTTGATCGGCTCGAAGTCTTGTAGGGCATCCGGAACGCGTGCACGTTCTGCGCTCCGAGCGCCCGCGCGCACAAATACGTCGTCACTGCCGAATCCACGCCGCCCGAAAGCCCGATAACCGCACGGCCCATTTTCCGCCGAACGATCAACTCGTCGCGGAGAAACGCCACCAACCAGTCGGCGGTAATCTCTGCGTTGATTTGCGGGCCGCGCGCGCCGCCGCGTGCCGCTTCAAGAACGGGGAACATCGAGATCCCGATCGCGCAGTAAGTCCGGGAGCACGGCTTCGAGATCGCCCAGAA
>JBDTFK010000055.1:0-4729 GCA_039937995.1 Vulcanimicrobiaceae bacterium
AATGGCTGGGTCATCGCGTGGACGATCGGCGTCGTGCGAACGCTCTCTTCGTTACCGGCTTCGTCAATTGTAATGACCCCCGCGCCGCCGTGGGCGATCGCGCTGTACGAAACCTCGCTCCTTGCGAGCGTTCCGCTCGCAAGGCGAGGCGGAGCAACGTTGGCCGCGGGGATACTCGTAGTCGCCACCGCTCTTACGCTTTCGCCGCCGGGTTGGGAGCGTCCCGAACTCAAGATAACGGTGCTCGATGTGGGTCAGGCCGACGCGATCGTTGTCGAAACGCCCGGCCGGCACGCAATTCTCGTTGATGCCGGCGGACGGCTCGAACGCGGCGGCACACTCGGCGCCGGTTCGCAAGCCGAAGCGATCGGCGAGCGTATCGTGGCCCCGTTTCTCCTTCGCGAAGGAATCCATTCGCTAGACGCGCTCGTGCTTTCGCACCCACACGGCGATCACGTCGGTGGTTGCGCCCCCGTCTTACGCAAACTGCATGTCGCGGAAGTTGCCGACAGCGGACAAACATACGGCGGCCACGCCTATCACGATTGCCTCGAGACGGCCGCCGGCGATCATGTGCCTGTCGTCGAGCCACGCGCGGGCATGGTGTGGCGCACGAACGACGGCGTGACACTAACGTTTATCGGACCATCCCTTCCATTCATCGGTGGAAAGAACGCCATCAACGACAACTCCATTGCCTTCCTTTTACAGTACCGCAGCTTCCGCATGTTATTCACCGGAGACGCCGGTGTAGCCGCAGAGCAAAGATTCCTTGCTTCGGGCATCGATTTGCATGCGGACGTTTTGAAGGTCGGACATCACGGATCTGCTTACAGCTCTTCACGCGAATTCATCGCCGCGGTTCATCCGCGCTACGCAATCATCTCCGTAGGACGCCACAATCTTTTCGGGCACCCGGCACCCTCAACGATCGCGACTCTCGCGCATTTCGATGTAACGTTCTACCGTACGGATGAAAACGGTGCGATAACCATCGCAACGAACGGAACGGGCGTCATATCAGTGAGCCCGCTCTTACATCCGCTATCCCGATTCCTTAGATGAACCGCCGCGCTTGCCGATGATTCCCGGCCTTCGATGCGCGAGTCTATTGCCGCTGTTCGTCCACGATACGCTATCGTGTCGGTTGGCCGGAACGCGATTCGGACACGCTTTGTCGACTATCGAGACATTTTCAGCGCTTCGGTGCGCGCGTTTTCCGCACCGGCGAAAACGGATCCGCGACGATCACAGCGGACGGAATCTCCGAGTGCCTCGCGACAATTTTCCCACGGGCAATGCATGCATCGAAACAACCTTGCAGAAATCCAACGCGGCAATTCGCTACGCATTAAGTCGAATGCTGGTTCAGTATCCTGGAGCGGCGATGATGAATTAGAAAGTGAACGAAGCAGTTCCGGTCTGCAACGAGACCGCGGGGCCGCCGCTCAGTTGCACAATAGGGGAAGCCGCAAGTATGTACGTACCGGGAGCCGGATTTCCATGGTTCACGAAGATGAAGTATTCAGCGATTGACACCATTGCGCCGGGCGCGATGGTTTGATCTTGATATGGAAGAGAACCGAATTCCGGCGCATCCGAAGATACCGGGTACGAATTGTGCGCACCATTTACCACCGAAAACGATGTCAGTGCATTGTGAAGCGACATTTGCTCATCTAACGTGACGCTGGACGTACCGGTATTTTGTACCAGCAGCTCCACCGTGCAGCCGGTAGCTGACGCGAAGAGGCGACACAGCGCCCTCGGGAATGTTGCGCCCGAGGTCTTCATGCGGAACCTCACTAACTTACCGACACTGTTGATTGTACGAATCATTGGACCGATTCGCGAGGGTCAGGTCGCACCCGCAACCGCTCAAAAGCATCCAAGTGCATCGCCGCCGATCTGGAATTGCCAATTTCCATAGCTGCCGCCGAGCTAAATATCGAAGTTAGAAAGTGAACAAATGCGAAGACTACGTGCACTCTTGGCCTTCTTGCTGGCGATATCTCTCGTCCCCCAGAACGCTGTTGCCGATATCCGAGCTGCAGGCCAGTCTGCGGCCGGTACAATGCAAGGCGGTGCTGAGCTCTCTATTTCGGCCGACACGAAAGGATTTAAAGTCCAACGTCCGATCGAAGTCGTGGTCGAAACGAGAAATGTTTCTAATCACGCCATTTACTTGGATATACCGTACTTAGGGAATCGGTATAGTTTTGTGGTTATCGACGACGCAACGGGTCAACAACTCCCTGAGTTCCGCGTGCCCCGATGCTGCTTGGACGTTTATTCCGCAGGGCTTATGCAAATTGCACCAGGTCAGGCGTGGTCTTATCAGTTTCCGCTAGGTGCATTTGTTTACATTAAGCATGCAGGGCTGTATCGCGTGCGTGCGCGCTCAACCGCGCTGAAATCGGCTCTTCATGTTGCGATACCTCTTACGTCCAACGAGCTCATTTTGCGCATTACAAATGCAGACGTAGCGACATCGCAGAGAATTTATGGTCGGCGTCAGTGAAAAATCAACCCGTCCGGAAATTTTCAGTATGAATGAGGCCACGCGTCGCGCGTGATTAATGTGCGGCGTGCGACGCATCGAGCGCGCCGGCGAATTGATCCCGCAACTGCGGGCCGAAACCCGATCACACAGCGTATCTGCCGGACGAAATTCAAGCGCTGGTCGCACTTACGCATCACGCGGGCATTGCAACCGCGCGGGACCTGATGAAGTCGGTCAGTTCGGCGCCGTGGGAGTTTTGAGTACCGTCCGCGGTGCAAGGAGCGATGGTGCTCGGACCGAGGCGCTCCAGCGAAGGGTATGCTCCCCACGAGGCGAGCGCGATCGCAGAAGTTGCGCATAGCGTAGCAGGCGCGCTGGACGTGCTTTCGGAAATGCGCGCTCAACCAACCGATGCAGTGCTGGCGGCGATCGATGCGCTGCGCATGGAGGTGCGTGCGGTGTTACAGCGTTGAAAATAGGTATGAGATGAAGGCTTTTCTACTGCTGCTATGCGGTATCGCGGCGGCGGCGATTTTCTGTTTCGCGGCGGATATTTTTGGCGTGGGCGGGCCGCCTTGGTACGGCTGGTGGGACAGCATTACAACCTCCACAACCGCGCCGTTTACGCTCGCCACCGCGGACGTCGTGCCGGGCGGTGCATCGGATAAAGCGGGGATCCATAGCGGCGATCTGGTCGATCTCCGCGACCAGACGCTGGATGGCCGCTTTGCTCGCGTTTTCCAACTGTTTACAACACGGGCCGTCGATCTCACCGTTCGGCGCAACGGCCGCCGCATCAAACTGCATGCACTCGGCAGTGCCACGCTGGATGGACCGCACGCGATTAAGGTTCCGGCAAAGGCGCTGCCGATTGCGGCGGCGCTGTGGTTTCTGGCGTGCGCGATGCTCATTGTGGTACGGCGCTCGGACGTGCCAAGCGCGCGGGCCATCGCGACGATCCTTCTGCTCCAGATAGCATTCCTATTGCATCCGGGTACGTTAGCGGTGCCGTCGGCATTCTGGACGATCGTACTCGGGCTGCTGTCGGCTGGGAGTATTGCCATCAGCGCTGCGCTGCTGCTTCGATTCACCACTCGTTACTTGGCGCCATCTGCGTTCGCGCGCGCCCTATCGGCATTGGGGTACTTCGCAATTTCGGCAGAGTTCCTACGAATTGCGTTGGGCCTTTTCGGTGTCTCGACGGTTTGGTTCGATCCGATTCCATATCTCTCGCCGAGCGTGGCAGCTCAAGGCGCATACGCGACGGCCTGGGATCTCACGATCGCGTTGCAATGGCTCCCGATCCTTATTGCCGCGGTGCTCGCTACAAGGTCCGCTCCTCGATCGGAACGGTCGCGCACCATGTGGCTGCTTTTGCCATTGCCCATCGCGTTCTTGATGCAGGGCATCCTAAGCAGCGTCCAGGGATTTGCATCATCATGGGTCGTGTTCACGATCCTCGTCGCGGCTGTCAACATTTGCTGGCTGCTCGGCGGCCTAACCGTGACGTATGCGATCTTGCAGCGTAGGGTGCTGGATCTGGGATTCGTGATCGGCCGCACGTTGGTCGTCGGCATCGTCTCGCTCATCGTCGTCACGGCATTCATTCTGCTTGAATGGGCACTTGGCAACGTACTTGCCGGCGCAAGTCACGCGACCGGTCTGGCGGCGGGCGGAGCGCTGGCGCTTGGGCTCGGACTTTCGATGCGTTATATTCACGGGCGCGTGGATCGGGCCGTAGACGTGCTCTTCTTCCGCAAACGCCGTGACGACGAGCGCGCGCTGCGCGATTTTGCGCACGAAGCTGCATTCATCACCGATACCGACACGCTGCTTGACCGCGCAGTGTGGAATCTTAGGGAGCACACCGATGCTCGCGCGGCGGCTTTGCTGGTGAGGGACGGTCGCGTTTACATACCGGCACGCGTGTGCGGGGATGCCTCAATGACCGCCATCGGAGAAAACGACGGCGTTGTAGTGGCGCTTAAAGCGTGGCGCAAACCGTTGGATCCGCACCGCTGTCAGACGGAGGTTCGCGCCGTTCTCGCGGTGCCGATGATCGCGCGGGGACAACTGCTCGGGATGCTAGTCCTCGACGAGCGCAACGGCGGCGAAGCGTATGCGCCGGATGAGATCGATGCACTGACGCAATTTGCGCACGGCGTCGGCACGGGACTCGACAACTTACGAAGCGGCCGTGAAGAAGTTGCGTCGCTCGCTGCGCTC
>JBDTFK010000056.1:0-3002 GCA_039937995.1 Vulcanimicrobiaceae bacterium
TTCTCGCTTGCGCGCTGCCGATGAGTCTCGGGAACGCCCTCGCACAGTACGAAACTCCCATGCCGGTTCCCGCGACGACGTCCGTGCCGCAGCTTCACCGGGCGGCGATCATGCGCGCAGCGGTCGAACGCTTTCACATGGGTCTAGCCGCACTAGACCGGCGGAACTACGCGGAAGCGCGAACGCACTTCGCGGCGATCGTCGCGCTCGATCCGCCGGAGCCCCAAGGTTCCACCGCGCACTACGATCTCGCGATCGCGCAAGCGCACCTCGGCGATTTACAAGGTGCCGCGCAGTCACTTCACCTTGCAATCGATGCCGATCCCGGCTTTCTTGCGGCGATGGCAAATTTGATCGCAGTGGATTTGCGCCTAGGCAACGTGCGCGACGCGCGCACGACGGCCGACCGCTTCGTCTCGCTCGCTCCAGACTCGGCGCGGGCGCTGTATTCGCGCGGCCTTGTTGCGCTACAAAGCAACGACTATGCCGTCGCGCGCGACGATTTTTCGAAACTTCTTCGCAGCGATCCTCAATACGCGATCGCGCACTACGACCTCGGCCTCGCAGAGTCGAAGTTAGGGCACTACAACGAGGCCCAACGCGAGTTTGCGAGCGCCGTCGATCTTGCACCCTCGTACGCGCGCGCGAGGTTCGCTCTCGGGACGGTCCTGCTTCGCAGCGGAGATCGCAACGCGGCGCGCGCGGCGTTCGATCGCGCCGCCCGCGACGCAAGCGACGATCCCTCATTGCGCGACCTCGCTATTGAAATGCGCAACGCCATCGGGTCGCCTTAGACTTTTTTCATATCTTGGCGGTAGAGTCGGGCAAAGATTGGGGGCTCGAATCTCGTGCGTTTTCTTACCATTCTGATCGCCGCTTTCGTCGCGTTTCCGGCAAGTTCGCTCGCGTCACAGCCGCTGCTAACCGATCAACGCGGCGCACATTTTACGATGGCGGACCTGCGGGGCTCCGCGCTCGTAGTAACGTTTATTTCCGCACGCTGCAAGGATGTGTGCCCTTTGATCGACGCACAAATCGCAACGGCGGCGCACGACCCGCGCGCGCAGGCGCGGAACATACGCTTTCTTACCGTTACCCTCGACCCCGAGCACGATAGCCGGACGGACATGGCGCGAATTGCTCGCGAGTTCCACGCCGATCCGTCGCGATGGATCTTAGCCTCGGGAAACCCGCGCGACGTACACGCGATCATGCGCGAGTTCGGCGTCGCGGGGAATCCAAAAATGCATACGACGTTCGTCTATATCGTCGGCGCGAACGGGCGAGATCGCGTCGAATTCCTGGCTTCCACCGGGCTCGTAGAACAGATTTTTGGAGCCGTGCGATGACGAGAATACGAACTTATGCCTGCATCGCGGTCCTGTCGCTTGTCGCATGCACGCCCGGCGGGGTGACCCCTTCCGGAACCTCGGGGGTCACTCCGCAAAATATCGTAGCGATCGACGTCAATCTCGCCCGCAACGGGCTCGTGCAAACGCCCGCCGGCCCGGCGCTCGGATTTTCCGCCGAAACCACCACGGTCGCGGTCGGCGACGGCATCCGGTTCGTCAACAGCGACAATACGCAACACACCGCCTCGTTCGTTTCGGGGTCGACGTTCCCAAGCTCGTCACCGTTGCAGTTCTCGGCAACGTCCCCGAGCAGCGGCGTTACGGTTTCTTCAGGTAATTGGAGCAGCGGCGCAATGGCTGCGGGCACGTCGTCACAAGTATTTCTCGTCGACAAGCCGGGCGTGTATTTGTTCGGATGTTTCTATCACTATAGCGGAAAGATGCGGGGAGAGATCGATGCCCGGTAAGGTTGCGCGCGCGTGCGCCGCGGCGGCACTATTCGCCGCAATGGTAGTGGCGGGCACGTCGCGAGCGCAAGCGATTCCGCTCTTTGCGCAAAGATACCATCTCGAGTGCCGGTCGTGCCACACCGTACTGCCCGAGCTCAACAATTTCGGGCTTTCCTTTCGAGCGCACGGATACCAACTACCGGTGGAGCGACACGGCACCACGGGAATCGCCGTTCGCTATCAGGTCGAGTACGAACAAAACCCCGGATCGAGCCGGCGTTTTGCCCCCGGCGGCGTGCTCCTGAGCAACGCCGATATCGGGAAAATCAGCGCATACCTGCACTACAATCTCGGGGCGGGAGGCGGCCCGTCAGCCTTCTTCCTCGCGTACCTCGCAACGTACGACAGTCACACGAAAACGCTCTATCGCGGCGGACTCTTCGAGCTACCGCTCGCGCAATCGCCCGGACAACGGCTCGACGACTTGCAACAGTACGGCTATTACGGTACGCACGTGGGACTCAACGATTTACCGCTTTCATCTCCGCGCTGGGGAGTGCAAGTCGAACGTACCGTCGGATCGACCGTCTTGGACGCCGTCGTCGATCTTGGCGAATTTAAGGGCGCCGCGTACGGGGGCGCCCCCGAACCGACCGGCAACACGTCGTCGGCCGATTCGCCGGAAATCGCGCTCTTCGCACAGGGGCCGGTCACACACGGCGTCTACGTTGGGGCGCAAGCTCTGGAGGGCACGCGTCATATCGTGCTGCAGGGACGCCCGGGCTTTAACGACGCCTACACGCGGGGTGGGCTTCTCGCCCACGCAACGTTCCACAAACTCGATCTGCAAGGCGAACAGTGGTTCGGGCACGACGCTAACGCCGACGGTTTCGGAACCGCGGTCGGTAGTAGCGGCGGCTATTTCCGGGCAAAATATTATCCGACGCCGCATTCCTATCTCGCAATCCGGTACGACGCCTCGGCCAACCCCGCAATTCTGCGAGACGTCGTGTACTACGGGGCATTTCTCATCACGCCGCATGCGCGGTTGATCGTCCAGCAAGTCCACACCATCGGCGGCACCTCGAATTTTGGGGGCGCCATAACGGTAGGCTTCCCATGGCCGCCGAATCTCTGAAGTTAGGGAACAATGCGCATACTTATCATCGAGGACAACCTGCCGGTGGCTCAAGCCGTGCGC